>JBEEJZ010000164.1:0-5859 GCA_041168905.1 Pseudomonadota bacterium
TGGCCCGGTGGACAGAACGGCCACGGAGTTGGAGCGCCAGAAATCCACGCCAACGCAGGCATCTGCCAAGCCAGCGCGTACGCCAGAATCTTGGTCGGCCGAGGTGTTCGACCTGATCGAGTGGCGGCGCTTCGAGGCCGTGGTCGAGCTGCTGTTCCAACAAGCCGGTTTCGAGACCAAATCCCAGTCGCATGGCGCCGACGGCGGCGTGGATGTGTGGCTGTATTCCCGCCACGAGCCGGGTAAGCCAGCGAGCCTGGTGCAGTGCAAGCACTGGCAGGGCAAGAAGGTGGGCGTGGACAAGGTTCGCGAGCTGCGGGGTGTGATGGCCGCGCAGGGCGTGTCACGCGGGCAGTTCGCCACCACATCGACCTTCACGCCAGACGCGGTGGCTTTCGCCCGCGAAAACGGCATCAACCTGCTGGACGTGTCGGGCCTGATGAAGCTGATCTCTCTGCGCACGGCGGAGCAACAGGCCGCCTTGCTGGCTGTCGCCCTGGAGGGCGAATACTGGCGACCCACCTGTGTGAACTGCGGGACCAAATTGGTACAGCGCGCGCCGCGCAATGGTGGCGCGAACTTCTGGGGTTGCCCCACTTACCCGAAGTGCAAGACGACGATGCCGATGCGCACTGGCGCGGCTTGACCGGCTGGCAGTGATGGGCCGTCAACCGGGGTTTTGGGGCGGGGCGCTATGCAGTCTCGCCAGCTTGGCCTTGGCAATTTCTTGTGCGTCGTACACGGCCTGGATGTCTTGGGCTTCGACGATTTTCGTGAGCATGGCGTGCGTCTCAAGCAGGGCCCGCTGAAGCAATATCGGCATGCTGTGCGCGGCCTGGGCGCGACTCAGCTTGGCGGCAATTTCGTCGCCAGCGTGATTTAGCCTGGCCTCGATGTTGTTCACGGTTTCAGTGGTGACGCCTTGCGTCAGGAGCTGCCTCAGGTACTCGGACAGGCTGACGCCGTGCTCGTTTGCTCGCGCCTTGTAAAAGTCCAGAGTGGCGTGGTCGAGCCGAATGTTGGCACGCCCAGTCTCACCCTTGCCAAAACCACGTGGACGCGGCATTTCTCATTCTCCGTCAATGACTTACGGCAATTGAGGCGGCCTAGTGTATGCGCCTCAACGCTTCGGTGTCGCCACGCCAAAACCGGCGCCACAGCGCGGGTTTGGCGCTGCAACGGCAGTTGCGTGGTGTGTGACCAGAACCCAGGGGGAACGGGGGCTCCCCGTGCCCCTGGAGGTGTTCGCTGATTGCCAGCGTTTGTGCGATCAGTGGGCGCCGTCGCTGTGCGTGGCAAACCAATCGGGGTGACCACGTGAGCGCAGGTATCCGTTCAACGAAGAAACCAGGTAGTCACGTTCCTGGTCGCTGAGCGAGCCGGCCATGAAATGGCGCCCCAGATCGGCCAGCACGTTGCGCACCTCAGGCTGGCAATGCGGGATCGACCACAGGTTGGTGAGCATGTCTGGGTGGAGCATGGCCGCCACGAAGTTGCACACCGTTTCTGCAATGTCGGGCTGCTTGGAATGCAACAACTGGCTGGCTTGCCAGACGGGCGGCACGAGGCCGGCTTGGTAGTTCATGACTTGGCTCTTTCGCGGTACCAATCAACCGCTTGCTCGGTCGTCCACAAACCATCGATCACGCGTGCCTGCACGACCAGGTCGTCCAGCGACACTTGCAACCCTTCCAGATCAAGCGATGCGTTGGCTTGCTCGAACTGTTTTGCGCGCTGCTGGGCCGCTGGTGTTTGTGCGTCCGTGGCAAACAGGTGCCGGGCATAAGGGCCGAGCCAGGCAATCATTTTCTCGATGCCTTCAGGATCGGCAGGGTCAAGTTGCTCTCGAATATCTTTGACCTGCTTGATCATCTGCCCGGCCGCGTTGATCTTGTCCAACCTGGGTGTCTCTGCATCACGCTCATGACCGAGTTGTTCGGCGAAATGAGAGATCACCGCGCCGAGCACGTCATGCGCGACTTCAAGCCGAACGCCCACGCGGGAGAAGACGCCGCTTCGGCCTGGAACTTGGTCTGGGGTCGCTGTCATGCGTCTTCCTCCTATGGGTTGCGGCCTGCGAGATGCGGCAGGGCGATGTGCTGGCCAATTTGGCTGAACGTGGTCGGGGTTTGATCCGCACCCGGGGCCATGGCAACAGTAGGCACTGGCCTCGGCGGCCTGGGCGTGACGGCGGCCACGGTTGGATTTTGCTCCCTCAACCGCTGGGCCGCCAAGTTGCGTTCACGGATCTCTCGGTCTCGCGCATGTTGATGAGCAAGCTCAGGCTGGAACGCTCCGCTCCGTTCGCGCTTGATCAGTGCACCAAGGTATCCCAGTGGGTTGCGGATGGTCTCGGCTTTCATGCGTGCCGCCAGCTCATCCAGCATCAATTGGGCGCGTTCCCTGCTGAAGCTATTGAGCCGGTCCAAGGCTTCTTGTTGTTCAGGCAATGAGAAGCCTCGGGGCATGACCAGCACGAGTTGTCCACAGGTGGGCTCTTGTGGTGGTTGTGTCTGATGGTTCTGTTGGGTTCCGTTGGTGGTTTGGGTGACACCAGCGTCACCCCTGCGCTTCGCTTTTGTCACCCCGCTGTCACCCCGTTTGTCACCCGTCGATTGCGTGCGATGCCGGGGTGTCAATTTGCCACCCCTGTTTGGCGGCGGTGCGAAGTCTGGCGCGTTGGTCAAGTTGAGCCAGTAGGCATTCGAACTCTGCACGCCGGCCTCGTATCGGTTGGCCCAGCACAGCAGGTTCCTGCCGGCCAGGTGGCGAATGTGTCGCTGCACTGAGCGGGGGTGCATTTCGCAGAGGTCACCGATCAACGGAATCGACGGGAATGCGTAACCGGTGTCATCCGCGTTGTCTGCCAACTTCATCAAGACCACCTTGCTTGCCGGCGAGCCCGTCTGCTGGCTCCAGGCCCAGTTCATGCACTTGATGCTCATGCGAGTCGCACCTGCGTTGCATGACGTGGGCGGCCCCGCCTTGGCTCATCTGCGGGCGTGGCCATTGCAACCGGCGTGCTGTCCATGAGCTTTGCTTTCCATGCTTCATAGGCCGCCACGGGAAACAGCCGGCGTCCGCCGACGCGCAGTGAAGGCGGCAGGGTAGGGTCGCATCGGCTCAGACGATTGCGAACTGCGCTGACCTGTACCCGAAGCAGCCCTGCGATTTCCTCGACTGTGTAGAAGTCTTTGTCCATGTTTGAAGCCCGTTGCATCTCAAGAGATGGGGAAGTACATGGATCGCATGGTTCCTGTTGACAGCCGCACAGGCAAACAAACAATGGCAGAGTTTTCTACTCACATTTGTTTGACAGGCATGGGATCACCGACGAATGCAAAGCGTGAACCGGCAGAGCTGAGCGCCGATCAGAAGAGCAGAGCCGTGCAGCTGGTGAACAGCAGGAGGCACGAACACTTTTCGTTTTGGGCGGCCTTGGACTCGGTGGCGAGCGAAGTGGGGTGTCACCCTCGTGAGCTTGAAACCTTGGTCAAGTTGGCTCGCCCAGATCTGAGCGAAGTGGCGGCCAGCATGCGCGGCACCGCGCTGTGCCGTGCTTGGATGCGTGAGGTCTTGCAGACGGATGTGGTCGACCTTTCTGATGACGCTGTCTACCGTGTCTTGATGCACCCCGATACGCCAGCAAAGGACCCTCGTACCTGGCGGTCTTGGTGCACGACTGGTGGGCCGAAGCAGCCCAAGGCGCGCAAGGCTTTCCCTGGGGTCCACTCGCGCTGGTTTGATTCACCAGAGCTAGGCCAGCCCGCACAGCGGCATCTTGCGGCCCTACAGGTGCTTGCAGACGGTGAGGTGGATGCCGGTGACAGGCTGGCCGCCCATCGCCAGAACATTGATCGCCTGCTGAATGCATGCCACCAGGTGTGGTCACCATTCACGAGTGGTGCGCTGTTACCCGTGGGATCAGCATGGCATGGTGACCTGCAGTTCGGCACAGGGTGGTTTCACTCGATGAACTTCCTCAAGTACGCGTCGCCGAAAGATGAGGCTCGCGTGCTCGCTGGCCAGTTATCGCCCTGTGTCTATGCCTGTTCGCCCAGCGTCCATGACTTGTATGGCCGCCAAGACCGATTCAGCCTGATTCCCTTTTTGCTGGCATTCGCCTGTGAACGCACAGACATGTCGAGTGGTCTGCGTCGTGCCTGGTCGTTGGATCTGGCAACGCTAGTGGCTCTGGCCGGCTCGGAGGTGGGCGCTGTTGCGTGCGGTGCGCCTTCAGGTCACCTGGGTACATTGGCGCGCCTGACGATGATCCTGCGGCTGTTTCTGTGGGGTAGCGCAGACCACCAGCGTGAGGTCTTGAGTCTTGGCGTACCGATGCAGCTGGCTGGCTTTGCAACGGAGGAAGCTTGGCGCGACTGTTTGGCCCAATGGCGCCGGGTCTACTTTGACGAACTCGTGGGGTTGGGCGCGTCCGCAGACGATGTGGTGTTGGTCGGCGGAGCTGTCGACACAAGGGCCTCAGGCCCGGTTGAAGTAACGGTCGCGCAGTTGTTGGCCGACATGGACGGCCACAGACGTTAGGCGCCGTGCATTGGGTGTGAGGTAACGAGTAACGCTACGTTACCGTTACCCCCTCAGTTGGCCGCTGTGGTTCCGATGCCGCTGATACAGTTTCGGCCAAACAAACCTGGGGAAGATATGAGGCCGTTCATCGTCATCGGTGACAGGACCGATCACGGCGGCGTGGTCATTGGTTCGACCATGACCACCGACACGCATGGCAAACGCTTGGCTCGCGTGGGCGATCAGGTGACCTGTCCGAAAAAGGGGCACGGGACCACGGTGATCGTCACGGGTGATCCGACGATGATCGTTGATGGCGCCCCGGTGGCTCGGCACGGGGACAAGTGCGCGTGTGGGGCCACCTTGATCTCCAGCCAGGTGGTGTCCCGCATCGGTGATGGTAGCGCAGCGACTGCTTCGTCGGGCAGTCGCCAGCAGGCGGGTGCTGCTTACGCGGTCTCTGCAGGCATGCAGCCTTCACAGGTAATGCAAGGACATGATTTCGACCAACAGTTCCACTTGGTTGACGAAGTCTCCGGCTCGCCGATCAAGGGTCAGAAGTATCGAATCACCTGGCCAGGTGGGACGGCAGAAGGGGTGTCCGATGCCGAGGGCTTGACCCAGCGTGTTTCGTGGCACGAACCCGCAGAAGTCAAGATCGAATTGCTGGCGTGACATGACCACATTGACCGCAACACTGACCCACAAGTCGGATAAGACGCCTGTTCGAGTTCCCGTGCCGAGGAAGCGACTGACGTTCGGGATTTACTACCAGGTCAAGGACCATGCATTCAAGCGCGCCATTGAGACTGAGGTGCAAGAGCTGAAGGCCGCGTCGTCATGGGATCCGGTGCGAGACGTGGTGATCTTGAAAGAGGTTCGGCATGAAGAGGATTTCAAGCGCGTGTGGGCCGAGATCGCCATGGAGGCCAGATCACAAGGTTTAGAGGTCACTCGCGGCCTCTTGTTTCTCCATGCCAGCAAGCCGACCGGTGAGAACAGCGGCTTCGAGTTCGCGCCCATGGCGCCCGGTGCCGATGCCACGCTGAAGAAAGATGAGATGCACGCGCTGCCTAAGTTGCCGTGGGCGCCAGGTGCCAAGCTCGATCTGCGGGGCTGCAACACGGCAATGGTTGGTGAGCGTCGCTCATGGGCCGTGGCCGAGGTCATGGCCAAAGCCCAAGGGGTGAAAACATCTGGCCAGATGGGCTACTCGTACTTCTCAACCTCAAAGGATCATTACGAGGAGGTTTCACCATCGTCGAAGGTGGTTTACCTCTGGGCCTTTCATCGAAAGAAAAATGGCATCCTGGGTGATGGAAGCGCCATGCC
>JBEEJZ010000165.1:0-3586 GCA_041168905.1 Pseudomonadota bacterium
GCAAAACCTGGCGCGCCGCATGACGTCTCAGCTCGACACCATGGCGCGCGTGGTGCAGTCCACCGACAATGCGGTGGTGATCACCAACGCACAGCTGCGCATTACCTGGGTCAACCAGGGCTTCGTTCGCATGAGTGGCTACACCATGGCAGAGGCACTGGGCAAAACGCCAGGCGAACTGCTGGGCAGCCCCACAACGCCACCAGAAGTCATCATGACGCTGACGAGCGCCGCCGCCATGGGGCAGGCTTGCCGGGTGGAGCTGGTCAACCGGGCCAAAGATGGCCACGAGTACTGGCTGGACACCGATGTGCAGCCCACGTTCGACGACAAAGGCGTGCTGATCGGATTCATGGAAATTGGCACCGAGATCACGGAACAAAAGCGCACGCTGATGGACCTGGAAACCGCCCAGCGCAACCTCACCAATATGGCTGACCGGCTGAGCTTGGCGGTCGAAGGGGGCAATGACGGCCTGTGGGACTGGATGAACGTGAATTCGCCCGAGCAATGGTGGTCGCCCAGCTACTATGCCTTGCTGGGCTACACGCCGGAGGAATTGCCAGCCACCACGGCGAGCTTTCTGTCGATACAACACCCAGACTTGGGCCCACGTATCAAAGAGGCCATGGAACTCACCTTGCACCATGGCAAGCCGTACGACGAGGAAATGCTGGTGCGCACCAAACACCAGGGCTACCGGTGGTTCCGTTCTCGTGCCAAAGTGTTTCGTGATGACAAAGGCAATGCCACCCGCATGGCGGGCTCGGCACAGGACATCCACGACCGCAAACAGGCGGAGGCCGATGTCGAACGTGCGGGAGCGTTGTTGCGCGGGTCGATTGACGCACTGGACGGCGCGTTTGCACTGTTTGACCCTGAAGACCGGCTGGTGCTGTGCAACCAGCGCTACAGGGAGATGTACCCACTGTGCGCCGACCAGATAGAGCCTGGCAACACGTTTGAAAATATCATCCGGGTCGGCGCCGAACGCGGACAGTACGCGGCGGCCATGGGGCGCGTCGATGACTGGGTGGCGGAGCGCATGGCGGCCCACAGACAGCCCTTTTCCGATTTGCAGCAAGAGCTGGGAGATGGACGCATTTTGCGCATCAGCGAGCGGCGCATGCCCGATGGCCATACCGTGGGCTTCCGGGTGGACATTACCGACTTCGTTCGTGCCACCGAGGCCGCAGAGTCGGCCTCGCGCTCCAAGAGCCAGTTTTTGGCCAATATGAGCCACGAAATCCGCACCCCCATGAATGCGATTTTGGGCATGCTCAAGCTGCTTCAAAACACCGAGCTCACCACCACCCAGCAAGACTACGCAGGCAAAACCGAGGGCGCTGCGCGCTCGTTGCTCGGGCTGCTCAATGACATTCTGGATTTCTCCAAAGTCGAGGCCGGCAAGATGACGCTGGACCCCCGGCCCTTTCGCCTGGACCGGTTGCTGCGCGACTTGTCGGTAATTTTGTCGTCCAACGTGGGCAACAAAACCATTGAAGTGCTGTTTGATGTGGATCCGCAGATGCCGCGCAATGTGGTGGGCGACGACATGCGGTTGCAGCAGGTGCTGATCAACCTGGCCGGCAACGCCATCAAGTTCACCAGTGTGGGCGAAGTGGTGCTGCGTTTGCGTGTGCTGGAGCGCACCGCGGACGACGTGCTGGTGGAGTTCGCAGTGAAGGACAGCGGCATTGGCATTGCACCCGAGAGCCAGGCGCACATCTTCAGCGGCTTCTCGCAGGCGGAGGCCTCCACCACGCGGCGTTTTGGTGGTACCGGGCTGGGGTTGGCTATTTCGAGCCGGTTGGTGGGGCTGTTGGGTGGCGAAATGCATTTGCAAAGTGCGCCTGGCCAGGGCAGCACGTTTTCGTTCCAGTTGCGCATGGGTCTGTCGCAGGAGCAAGAGCCTGCGTTGCCACTGGCGCCGCCGCAAACCCAGGCCCAACGGACACTGGTGGTGGACGATAACGACATTGCCCGCGACCTGTTGGTGACCATGGCACGTACCTTGGGCTGGCGAGTAGATGCCGCACAGAGCGGGGCCCAAGCGGTCGCGCTGATGCAACAGCGCCTGCAAGACGGGGATGCCTATGACGTTGTTTTTGTGGACTGGCAAATGCCCGATATGGACGGTTGGCAAACCAATGATCGCCTGCGCGAAGTGGTTGCCGCCAAGGCGGGCCAGGCTATGCCCATGGTGTTCATGGTGACAGCCCACGGCCGCGATATGCTGACGCAGCGGGCGGCGCAAGAGCAGGCCACGCTCAGTGGCTTTTTGGTGAAACCTGTGACAGCTTCCATGCTGCTGGATGCTGTGATGGAAGGTAAATCCGCCGCCCTGACCGCCGCCACCGGGCGCAACCCGGGCATCACCAGCAAGCCGGAGAAGCCCCTGCGCCTCAAGGGCATGCGCATCCTGGTGGTGGAAGACAACAAAATTAACCAGGCCGTGGCGCAGGGCCTGCTTTCCCAGGAGGGTGCCATCGTCACCCTGGCGGACAACGGCCGCCTCGGTGTGGATGCCATCATGACCATGCAACCCGCCTATGACGCGGTGCTGATGGATTTGCAAATGCCGGTGATGGATGGCTTTGAAGCTACGCGCGCCATACGTCAAATGCTGGGGGTAACAGCCTTGCCCATCATCGCCATGACCGCCAACGCCATGGCCTCAGACCGCGAAGCCTGTCTGGCTGCCGGAATGAATGACCACATTGGCAAGCCGTTTGAGCTGGACAACCTGATTGCCACCTTGCTCAAACGCACGGGCTTTGCCGTGCCTGCTATGCAGGCAGCGGCGCCCGCACCGGCGGTACCCCAGCCGCAAGACTACGCTCCTGGCGATGTGGATATGGACGGTGCCATCGCGCGGGTGGGTGGCGACGCCGAGATGTATTCCAAGGTGCTGCTGGCATTTGCCACAGACATGGGGCAGACGCCGGACCATTTGCTCAAGCACTTGTCAGCAGGCGATGCGACATTGGCTGCCCGGGAGTTGCACACCCTCAAGGGGTTGGCGGCCACGGTCGGGGCGCGGCACTTGGCCCAAATAGCGGCGCAGCTGGAGAAACAAGTCAAACAGGGGGTCGCCCCATCCGAGCACGACGGCCTGGTGCACAGCTTGCGCGGCGCCATCGACGCATTGGCGGCAACCCTGGCTCCGGTGCTGGCAGGCTACCGGCAAGACCTGTCCAAGGCTGGAGGCCCCACGGCAGCGTTGGCGCCTGCCGAGCACCTGCAATTGAAGCAAGACCTGGAGGCGTTGATGCGGCTGCTCCACAACTCCAACATGGTGGCCATGGAAGTGTTCGCCCTGCTGGAACAAACCTTCGGGGCCCATCTGGGTGAGGCGCTGGAGCCGTTGCGTGTGGCCATGAACAGCCTGGACTTTGTGACCGCGGCACACGAGTGCCAAACGCTGCTGACTACGAATGCGTAAGCCATGATGCTCTGGTCTGACAAAGCGGTTGTGCTGGACCAGCACGCGATTGTGAGCCACACCGATGCGCAGGGTGTCATCACCTACGTCAACGACCGCTTTTGTTTGATCAGTGGCTACAGCCGCGAAGAGTTGATTGGG
>JBEEJZ010000166.1:0-9554 GCA_041168905.1 Pseudomonadota bacterium
GAGAGCGGACCTATCGGAAGGTTCCTTGTGCGAAAGCAGATCTATTGGAAATTTGGAACTTCATTCGCACGGCTAGGAGATCTGTGGTGAGTCGTACTATTGGCGTGGATAAGGACCATGGCTATGTATTCATCAATGAGAGAAGCGGTAAGCCACTTCAGGCAAACACCATAACTCAAGAGATTTCCACTTTGGCTCGCAGTGCAGGGATTGAGATAAAGGTGTCTCCGCACATGTTTCGCCACCGCTTTATAACCAAAATCTTTGTTTCGCTCATTCGGACTTATGACTTTGAGAATCCGACGGACCTCCGTCGTGCGCTTATTGGTGTGCATGAGATTAAGCAAAGACTCATAGAGTGGACTGGTCACCTATCCACATTGTCGTTGGATCGCTATATAGATATGGCATTCGTTGAAGTTGAGGGTCTTCGCGTGTCGATGGACTCAATCAAGTTAGATGCTGAGGTTGAAGCAATCCGATCAGCAATTCGTTCACTTGCTAACGAATTGATCATGGACGGGGAGCATCATATTGCTGAGCGTCTTAGCCAAATTGTATCTCCGCCACCTGTGAATTAGTTGAAGAGTCAATTCATTGATCGTTTGCTTTTTTGTTGACGCCTTTAGGCTAAGGAAGGTCTGCATAAACCGCCCGGACATGTGTTTGGCGCTGGCCTGATTGCCTGAGACCATTGAGCCCATGAAGCAGAGCAGCCTTGGATTGTGGACCTCGACGAAGCGCACGCGCCGCCGAGAGTTCCTCGACGAGATGGACCAGGTGGTGCCTTGGTCCGACCTGGTGGCAGAGATTGCTCCGTTCATGCCCGAAGGCAAACGCGGCCGCCCGCCGTTTCCGGTGGAGTCGCTGCTGCGCATTCACTTCATGCAGCAGTGGTTCACGCTGAGTGATCCGGCGATGGAAGAAGCGCTGCACGACATGCCGCTGTTCCGTGACTTCGCCGGTCTGGGCGGCTGGGATGACCGGCTGCCTGACGAGAGCACCATCTTGCGGTTCCGTCATGTGCTAGAGAAGAACAAGCTGGCCGAGCGGATCCTGGCGACGGTCAACCTGCCGCTGGGCGCCAAGGGATTGATGCTGCGCAGCGGCATGGTGGTCGATGCCACGCTGATCTCGGAGCCGAGCTCGACCAAGAACGCCAGCGGCGAGCGCGACCCGGAGATGCACCAAAGCAAGAAGGGCCAGCAATGGTTGTTCGGCATGAAGGCGCACATCGGCGTGGATGCTGATTCCGGTCTGGTACACACCGTGCGAGGTACGGCAGGAGACGTCAACGATGAGGTCGAAGCCAACAGCTTGCTGCATGGGCAAGAGACGGACGTGTTTGCCTGCGTATTCCGGTGAAAACCGCCACCAATTCCGTTTCAAAAGCGCCAGTCATTCCGGTTGAAGTCGGCCACCTCTTACGTGGAAAGCGACAACATTGCCTTGGGTTTTGTATTCAAAGAGGTTATCCACTTGTGGATAACCTCGTCAGTCAGCCTTGTTTTTGACGATCAGGTGCGCAGTCACGATCGGAGCAGGCCAACTGACTTGCTCGCACGCTCGCAGGAGACTATTGCCTCAAAGAGATCACTGACGCGCGGGGCAACACGTTGCCTTGAGCCGCCAGGTGCGACTCACGTTGAGAAATTGCCAGCAGCAGGCCGCGATCTAACCACGAACGAGTCAACCACTAACCCACTGATCAATCAAGGCCTGTCTGGCTTGAGTCGATCTAAACGACAGTCGCTAGTCCCATACCGATAGCGAAAGGATCGTTCAAAGGCGGCTGACAGCTGGCTTCAATATCTTCAGGCCACCTCGGAATCTTGCTTGTGCGCATGGCGAACCATCGGCCTGGTGCTGCCACGGTTGCCAGAGCTGCAAAGACAACAGACATGATGATGTTGCTGCCGCCCTCGGCATGCATGCGGTGAAAGCCTTCTGCTAGGGTCTCTCGCCGAGTGGCAATTGGGATCACAAACTCAACCCGCTGGGCTGCATCCTTGGGGCCTTCTTCCATGTAGCGGCGAACGAACTCCCAGTACTGCCTGAGTTGGTCCTTCGCAATCTCGGAGCCACCGTTGAAAACCGGCAGCGGAAAGGTTTCCTTGACAGTCTTGCCATCCTTGTCGAGCACATGACCAACGATGTTCCAGAAGCCTTGTCCAGCGTGGGTCAAGCAGAAGAATACGTCGTTCCACTTGACACTCAGCACGGTGCCGTCAAGCCTGAAGACGTGAACCATCCGGGTCGATCTATTGAGACGGATCGGGTAGTGGGTGTAGGCGAACGACTCCTTTCTGAGGAGCCAGATGCCTGCAGCGATCAGAGTGCCAAACAGACCAGTCGTGAACAGGAAAAACCAGAGCGGTTGTCCATCAGATTGCCCATGGGTCTGAATCGCATCGAGCGCGACAAAGCCAATGACCCAAAGGCACGCGGCCATGATCGCGCATAAGAAGGTCGTTCCTATCCCTTTCCAAGGATAGAACTTGTCAACAAGCTCCATGTAGGTGGAATTGGACCTGATCACAGTTAGCTGATACGCGGGCTCAACTCGAAGTCGAATCCCCTGCTTCAACTGTAAGGCGCGCTCATCGCGCGTGAGGTCGCGATTGACGGGGAACTTTCGGTAAAGGCCTACGTAATCCATCCGTGGTGTCGCTCAACTGAAAGCGACGCGTAATTGCGCCAACTCTTCTTGTTCATTGCTGTATCGAGGTGCGGGCCCTTTGCCCCAAATGCAACGCTCCAACCAACCCTGCACCTTGTTGTCTTTGATGTATTCGATCAACACGGCCACAGCCATGACCGCCAAGACTAGCAGCAGGCCTACACCTGTCCAAGAGAAGAACAGGGCTACAGCAGCCCCTATCCCAAGTGCTGCCGAGGCAAAGTAGGCTGCGGCTATTCCATGCTGTCGCGCCTTCACCTGATCTACGCCTTGCTTAAGATCCCAGGCGGCCATCACCAACGCCCCAGCCACACCGATAAGCTTACCAAGCAACTGTACCTTCGACGCTGTCCAAGTCAGGCCCCTCGCCAGTTTGGGCATGGTGGGGGCGACCTTCTCTGCGGCCAGACCCGACATCTCTGTGATCGTGCCCGCCAGTGCTGCAACGCCCGCACCATATCGCCACTTGGCCTCAGCCGCCTCGTGGCTCATGGCCTTGCCTTCATCCTCCGCAAGCTTCTGCACTGCGTTGTACTGAATGATGGCAGCCACCAGGCCGCCGATGAATGGAATCACGGCAGCCATCCTCTCGCGAGCCTGTGGGCCGAGCTTCAATGTGGGGCTGCTCTCGTGGCTGCGAAGCTGCTCGCGCCAGGAGCTGAGATTCAGTGATTCCAGTTTCTCCTGGGTGGTGATGTTCGATGCCAGCCAGCGAGCCTGTTCAGCCGAACTCTGCCCTTGTGGCATGGCACTGATGCGCTCCTGATCCACCATGATGAGGAGGCGCTTCCTCTGGGTTCCATCCAACTGCACGCCTTCAGACTTCAGACGCCGCAATTCAGCTGAAACAGCGCGCTCCATGTCTCTCGGTTTGATGACCTTCCCCGAGCTTCGCAACAGCTCACGGATCAACTGAGCACGGAACGCCTTTTTGCTTCCAACTACCTCAATGACCGTGAAGGTCTTGCCTGTGTAGAGACCCAAGGCAACCAGGGAGGGCCGCAAACGACCGTCCACGGCTCGAGCCATGACCTTGGCCATGGGGCCATAGACCATCAGCAGGAGCCCCTTGCCAACCGCGTCGGCTTTCAACTCTGTCACGCGCTTCGTGGCTTCGGTGAAACTGCCGACCAGCCCGTCGAACGGAAAGCTGCGTGGATCAAGGCTGACCTTCAGCGCGTCTTGAATGTCTTTCTGGGTTTTCTCAAGATTCAGCGTGAGTGCTTTGAGAAGCAGGTTTTCCTTGCCGATCACATCAGCAGCAAGCCATTCCGTGTAGAGATCAAAGCACGCGCCCTTGTCTTGTGTTCCAGCGATGCACAGGCTGATGGTCTTGGCGTATGCGATGCCGCTGTCTGCGCTCACGCCATCATGGGTGCACTCCATCTTGTGCTGAAGGATGCTTGATTTCATCCACGAGACGTGAGCCAACGCCAGGGGAGAAATCTGCGTTTCGTCCCATTGCTTCATCTGGCCGTCGAACTGCTTCTTCCAGTCTTGCGCGGCCTTTTGATCAAACTTGTCTGCGTACTTGCGCCAAGCGTTGTCTTCCGCGCGCTTGGCCTCTGCAGGCGAGACGTCACGAATCTCTTCAATCTGTTGAAGCCTCTTCTTGCGATAGCCCTCAAACAGCATCCCAATGTCTGGTTGCGCAAGCGTCTCTTTGGCGAGTTGCTCGGCAGCAGCCTCTTCAGCTTCCAACGCACTGGCTCTGACAGCGGCTTCGATCTGGCTGATCGCGGTACTGACCGCCAGCTCGCGTTTCCATCCCTTGGCATTGACGAATGCTTCGTGCAAGTGCTGCATCAAGGCCCCGAGATCAGCCGCTACACCCGCAGGGTCGGGCATGGACAGCACCAAACCACCCGCAGGAGAGATGGCCGGGATGCGGTCCTTCAATGCTTGGCTGGTTGTAGCTTTCGATTTGAATCCACCAGCAGAGAACGCCAGGGACTTGCCTTGCGCATTGCTCAACGCGTACTCAGCCACCACCTCTTCCACCATGCTGATGTCGGCGGCACCCTTGTGATGCTTGCTGCCCAGCCACGCCTGCACATCCAGGCAGACCATGTGTTTGGCGCGGTAGGCCGCGTCCTTGTGTCGTTCGATGACCGAAGGTGTCCATTGCACGTCACTGAAGCCGAACCACACCTTGGTGGCGCGTTTGACGTCCGGGATGGTCACGCAACTGGCCACCGTACCGCATTTGTCGGGCGCGCAGGTGAATGCCAGCTTCGCAGGCGCAGTTTCACCTGGGTCAAGCTTGTACAGGTAGCCGCCATCGGTCACTACATAGGCGTGAAGCCACTTCCGTGCCTCGTCGTAGGTATAGAGATAGCCCGGCCGAAGATGACGCAAGGTGTAGCCAGCTGGAGCCACAGGAATGCTGTCTGCACCGGCCAGCATGGCGGCACTGGCCTTTGGAGCGTGGCTGCCCGCAGGAACGATGGCTGGCCGAACAGGCAGCACTGCCAAGCCCTTCTTGTCACAAAATTCGCAGTTGTTCATCCCGGTGTTCTTCCCTGATCTTTGTTCGTTCAAGCCGTTGCAGCCAATGCGTCGCTCACGGCGGGCCAGAAAGCGTCGTCTTGCGCTGAGACGGCATCTGCATACGTGACTTCGCGGGTGGCGACTGCCGTCATGATGGGCCTGAAGGGGGCCGCCTGCCAGAATCCTGGCCCCCACTGCAATTGATGCGATGCGAAGGCCACGCGGCTCGGCATGTCCCACATCGTCATGGTGTGCGCCTCCGCGTCCGCCGTGACGATCTGCCGAGCGATCTGCGGCAAGTCGGCAAGCGCCGGGGCGCCCACCTCACAGAATACGCGGTTGATGACGCCAATGGCCTGGATGGCTTGCCACTGCTCGGGACTCCACCCTGACCCCGCTGTCGGACTGTTTGTCGAAGGAATCGCGCTCTGGTGCCACTGGCCGAGCCAATGCCACCCGACCGAGTGAGCCGGCCGCACCAAGGCCGCCAGTTGCTCCGGCCGCGCAATCCAGAGGAGGTGCACCCAGACACGCACGTCGTGCCATCGCAGCCAGTGCTGGCTACCATCAGGCGCTCTGGTGACCTGCGTGAGCGCCCAGCGCCCCAGGTCTGCACCTGCGGGGATATCACCCAGGAGCAGTGGAGGGCGCTCTAAATCAGCATTGCTGCCGTCCAAGGTTTCAAGTACGCTGCCTGCGGCGTCTTGCGAAAGATCATTCAGGTCCAGCAGGCGTGGCAGGTATTCGGCGTCGTCGGTCAGCGCCTCACAGGCCAATGCCCAGGTGTCGTCCGGGTTGACGCATGGGTAGTCAGGCAGTGCATGCGCATCGAAGACCAGGATAGGGTGAGATGGCAGTAGCCTATGCAACAAGGCCACAGGTTCGTGTTGCATGGTACTCACCTGATCGGAACCGTTGCATCGCCTGCGCTGCCGGCTTTCGATGCACTCATTTTGCAGAGCGCTCCGGCCTTGGTCAGGCTCGGCCCACTCGCGCTGGCGCTGGCTCCGCCCGTAAGAACCTTCATCGATGCCTTGAATGAGGCGGTTCCGGATGTGCCAATCGTGATGTCACCGCCATTGATCTCAATGAAGCCCCCACCACCATTCAAAAGAATTTTTTGCGGCGCCGAGATCTCAACGTTGGCAGACGTGCTCTGGACATCAATAGCCTTCAGTGCAGTCAATGTGAAGCTGCCTTGCTGAGCCTGGACACTGACGTTGCCGCTGGCCGCGTGCATCTTCAAGCCCACATCCTGCACGGCGCGCTCGGGAACCTTGCTTTCGCCCCGGGTGAACAGCGAAATGCCGTTGGCAACCGCCCAAGCCGAATGCCGTTGGCTGAGCAGGTTCACATCTTGCCCAGTCGTGATGGTGGTGCACTCACCCACGGCCATCACGGTGTTGGCGGGCGTGAGTTGGGCAATGTCTGCGGCCGACGACACAACAATGTCTGGCTTGCCCAGGACGGGGATGGTGCCGTAACCCCCATCAATGGAGGGAAGTGGAATGGTGGGAGATGAGTCTGACGTACTCATGGATTCGGCCCTGGCGTTTATTTTTCAGCAGGATAACGCGCTGCCCCACGCGTTTGCCACCTCCTACCGGGTGGCATAACAACTGTTTACAGATGCACAGCCACCCAGTGTTGGGCGAGCGCTTTCATGGTCTGCGCGATTCCCTCTAAAGGGGGTGCCGCTGCGTCCGTTTGCACCCGCGCACATGCGACGTCCAGCTCGACCGCACAGTGCTTCCAAAGCGTGATCGCGGGCTGTGAATTGAACAACTCCGGAAGTTGGGCGCAGAACCGATCAAACTCAGCCGTACAAGAGACGCTGCGGCCGTAAGCGCTTGCTAAGCGGATCAGCAATTGCTGCGCAACCGCAGGCGAGGGGCGCGCTTGAAGCTCAGCCCAAGCTCGTCGAACAAGGTCCAACTCCAAGTCCGCAGAGAATCCTGGCCACCGCGAGTGACGATCAGCGAAGAACTCATGCCAGGCTTGGTCAATCCAGCCATCTGCATAGGAGGCGCTTGGCATCCTGAGGCGCTGATCACTCCAGTAATGCAGTGCCAAGGCATGGACATGAGCAAGTTCATGCCAGATCGTGGTCAGGCCGTACTGCCTCTCCACTTCGCTGTTTGGTGCCAGGGCATAGCGAACGATCTCGACGGGCAGGATCACGACGATCCCATGATCGCAAGGAAATGCGAATGCACTGTTCTTGTCGAGCTGCATGTCGGCAGACTGGCCGACTGCTTCCAGCAGTTGCCTGTTGGCAAGCACAGCCGCTTGACGGTCCACCGCTACGATGAGTCGAAACAGCCCATCCAGGGTCAGCCAGGGATGTCGCAATGCTTGTACGGCTGCGAGCATTTGCAGCGTCGTGACGATCTGATCACGCATTGCCAAATCGGCAATGGCGCAAGACACCTTGCTGCCAAGTGGCGCTACCAAAGGTGCAGCAGGCTGATCGCCTGTCGCGGAGATGGAGAGATCCGGTGCGGCGACGGTCTCACATGTCAGGGCGCATAGTTGTACAGCCTGTTGATTCATGTCTCCTCGTTGCACTCGCCTGACTCGTTGTGGTGAGATCCTATTGTCGCGGTTCACCCTTGCTCAACAGTCGGAATCACCTGCACGCAATTTGCTGTCAAGTGCAACAGGCTCCTGCATGAATCGATCAAGTGCCTCGGGAGCCTGCCCGGCATTGAGCGGTGCCAGTCGCTCATCAATGCGTGAATTCAGTTCTGCCTGCGTGCTGGCATCGACCTCTGTCGCGGGCTGGATCGAACTCATGCGCTCCGCGCACGCGCATCTGTGTTCCAAATCTCGGATGCGCTGCTGCATGGTTGGCGCGGCACGCAGCAAGTCATGAACTTTAGTCCAGTACGCATACCCCAAGTCGCCTTCATTGAGCGAGAGTTCACGGAGTGTGCGCAAGGCCAACGACAAGTCCAAGTCGGGGTCTAGTGCAGGCAGAGGGGCGGGCATGTCGTTCTTGCTGAATTCAAGTGTGCCTGCTTTTGACCCCTTGGCCAGAAGTGAGGCGATGCTGCAAGCTCGTGCGCAAATCGTTGGTCCATGAGCCAGCCAGGGATTGAGCTCAAAGGACCTTGTTGATGAACAGGCGTCCCAGAATCCCCGCATAGCTGAGAGGCCAGCAAAGGAAGGTAATCAACTTTGCCTTCACCACAGCGTTGAGCGTGGCATGGTGAGGATGCCACTCCACCAGCGCACGGAGGACCCATCGGTTCAGAATGAACCCAGCCACGAGGTGGAAGAGGATCAGCGCGCCGTTGGGGAACCAAGTCGTGCTTGCCGCAAGTTTGAACATCAGCAACCAACTCGCCAAGAACGAGATGTAGATCATCGCGCCTTTCCGCAGGCTCATCTGGGGCAGTGCTGATTTGGTGTTCGCGTCCACTCTTCCTCCTTTGGCTTTTTGCGTTTGCGTTGCTGTATCAGCCAGCGGCGCATCTCTCCAACTTTTCAAGCAGATAGCCAGTCTGGGGTGCATCAGGAATGCCGACAATGCGGCGCACGATCTCCCGCTCCAGCCCCCACTGGTATATCTGCATGGCCCGCATCAGCCCATCCTGTGTGATGCGCAATGCCGGGGGCATCGCGGCCTGCTCCTCGCGAGTCAGCAAGCTGGAGACGACGAACACAGCTGAGGCCATGGATGGAGGCGACTCATCCTCATCTTCGACTTGGAGCGACACCTCGACGCGGCGAAAGTCCCTGGCCAAGGCCAACAACTCGGCGTCGGGCAAAGACTCGGGCAAGGTAGCCCGCCAGCTTTGCTCCTGGTACAGACTCTGAAGCCGACCTAGGTCGGCGCCGAGGTGTGGGCGCAAGGCCTCCAACTGCATCAACTGACTCCGCGTGCGGCCGCCCGCATGTGGGCATGGCCTCGATTTAGAAGTCACGTTTGTACCATATATGCGGGTGCATAAATGCGCGCGCCTGACCATATTCGGTGCATGCGAAAGACGCAGGATGCACCTGTACTCAGGGCTGCAGCCGCGGAGATCAAAGCGCGGCGCGGACAGCTCAACATCAGCCAAGAAGAGCTTGCTCATCGGGCTGGTGTGCATCGTTCTTTCGTCGCACGCCTTGAGGTGGCAGAGACTCAGCCGTCACTTGCCGTGCTGTTTCGCCTAGCTGCGGCATTAGATGCTGACGTTGGGGAAATGACGAGTGCCATTGCACGTCGCGCACGCAAAGAAGCCAAAGTGCGAAATGCGGGTGTTTGTAGCGGTGATGTTTGATCGTCCCCAGGCATCGCATTGACGTGGCATTGGCCGCAGGTTTGGCCAGCCCTGCGCGATGTAGCGATTGCAGTCTTTGGCTTGTGTCATCAACGCGTGGTGAACAAGCACGT
>JBEEJZ010000167.1:0-33386 GCA_041168905.1 Pseudomonadota bacterium
AGCAGATCAAGGCCAACCCCGCCTCGCTGACGGGGCAATACCTGGCGCAAACCCGGCAAATTGCGGTGCCCAAAAAACGTACTGCCTGGCTGCCCACGGTCAAGGTTGAACCGGCCGCAGACAAAAAAACTGCCTCGCGCTTTGCGCCCAGCCCGGCAGCGGTGCGCCGCGCCGAACGCGAAGCGGCTCACCTCGCCACCCAGGGTGATCTGCAAGAGCTGCGCGTCATCAACGCCACCGGACACAACCTCAAAGGGGTGAGTGTGGCTTTTCCCGTCGGCCTGCTCACCTGCGTGACTGGCGTATCGGGCTCGGGTAAATCCACCCTGGTCAACGACACTCTGTACGCCGCTGTCACCCGCACGCTGTACCGTTCGCACGAAGAGCCTGCCCCGCACGAAGCCATTGAAGGCATCGAGCATTTCGACAAGGTCATCAACGTCGACCAGTCGCCCATCGGCCGCACGCCCCGCAGCAACCCCGCCACCTACACCGGCCTGTTCACCCCCATCCGCGAGCTGATGGCCGAAATGAACACCGCCCGCGAACGCGGCTACGGTGCCGGGCGCTTCAGCTTCAACGTGGCCGGTGGCCGCTGTGAGGCCTGCCAGGGCGACGGCATGGTCAAGGTGGAAATGCACTTCTTGCCCGACGTGTATGTGCCCTGCGATGTGTGCCAGGGCGCGCGCTACAACCGCGAAACACTGGAGGTGCAGTACAAGGGCAAAAACATCGCCCAGATCCTGGAGCTCACGGTGGAGGCAGCGGCAGACTTCTTCAAGGCCGTGCCCACCATTTCACGCAAACTGCAAACCCTGCTGGATGTGGGCCTGAGCTACATCAAGCTGGGGCAAGCCGCCACCACCTTGTCGGGCGGAGAGGCGCAGCGGGTGAAACTGGCGCTGGAGCTGAGCAAGCGCGACACCGGCCGCACCCTCTACATCCTGGACGAACCCACCACCGGCCTGCACTTTGCCGACATCGATTTGCTGCTCAAGGTGCTGCACCAGCTGCGTGACGCGGGCAACACCATTGTGGTCATCGAGCACAACCTGGACGTCATCAAAACCGCCGACTGGCTGATCGACATTGGACCCGAGGGCGGCGCCGGCGGCGGGCAAGTGGTGGGCGTCGGCACGCCTGAAGACCTGGCCGCCAACCCCCACAGCCACACAGGGCGGTATTTGCGGCCTTTGCTGGTAATTTGAAACACTCAAACATGCACATCCTGATTGCCGGCGGTGGAGTGGGTGGACTGGTTCTGGGCCTGATGCTGCAGCAACGCGGCATTGCATGCACGGTGCTGGAGGCGGTGAGAGAGGTTCGGGAATTGGGCGTTGGCATCAACCTCTTGCCGGTAGCAGTGCGCGAGCTGGCAGCGCTGGACCTTTTGCCCGAGCTGGACAGGGTGGGCATCCGCACACGCGAGTTGCGCTACGCCAACCACCTCGGACAAACGATCTGGGCAGAACACCGAGGTACCTATGCCGGGCTGGATGTACCCCAGTTTTCCATTCACAGGGGCCACTTTCATGGTTTGCTGTGGCGTGCAGCCGCCGAGCGCCTGGGCCCTGCCCTGTGCCGCAGTGCACGTGTGACCGGCTACAGCCAACAGGACACCCGCGTGACTGCCTATCTGGCCGATAGCAGCAGCGTGACTGGCCATGCGCTCATCGGTGCCGACGGCATCCACTCCAGTTTGCGCAGTTCCATGCATCCCCATGACGGCGGCGTACGCTGGCAGGGCACACAAATGTGGCGCGGGGCCGTGGACTGGCCGCAGCTGTGGGATGGCGCCACGATGTGCATTTGCGGCAATCCGCACGCAAAACTGGTGCTCTACCCTATCGGCCCCGGCAAGGCAGCCGACACCCGCCTGCTGAACTGGGTGGTTTACACCCGACTCGACGATGCCGGCCCAACCCCACCGGGGCGGCAAGACTGGTCGCGCGAGGCCGACCGTGCAGACATCCTGCCCCATGTGGCGAACTTTCATCTGCCGTTCATCGACCCGGCGGCACTCATCATGGCCTCGCCCATAGCGTCGGTCTACCCGATGTGTGATCGAGACCCCCTGCCCGCCTGGACGCAGGGCCGGGTCACTCTGCTGGGCGACGCCGCACACCCCATGTATCCCGTGGGCTCCAACGGCGCCTCACAGGCCATACTGGATGCCCGCTGCCTGGCCGACCTGCTCACCTGCATGGCGGTGCCGGAAGCACTGAGCGCCTATGACGCCGAGCGCCGCCCCAAAACCACCGCCATCGTGAACGCCAACCGCCTGGGTGGCCCCGAGCGCATCATCGACTTTGTGGGCGAACGCGCACCGGACGGCTTTGACGATATCGCCAATGTTGCGACACAGGCAGAACTCGGCGCCATCCTTGCCGGACACTCGCAGGTGGCACAAGCGATGCAAGTGAGGCAGTTGAAGTAGCTGACAGCCCGGTGAGTCAACCCGTGGGTTGATCCGCCTCGCCAGCCTCAACCTGACCGCCCCACCCACCCTTTCAGCCAGCGCCAGCTACGCCACAGTAGCAAAGCTCGGCGGGCGTGACGCCAGGCACGCTTTGGGCCGAGCAGGGCGAAGACCCCCCCCAACAGCAGAGCAGGTTGTGGGTGCTGCCGCAATCGCTGCAAGGCCGCACGCGCACGGTCCAGCAGGTGTTCCAAGGTGCTGGCCGCCTGGGCCAGCGGGGCGATCTGGCGGGCCAGTTCACCGCGTTGCTGGCTGATGCGCTCCAGCAGCCGGCCACGCTGCACCAAAAGTTCAACGCGTTGCGGATTCATGGCTGGCAGCCTTCAGCAGGCGCACATCTTCCTGCAACTCCGCCAGGCTGGCAGCAAACACCGGATCGAAACTTTGGGTGAGGCGCCGGAAGGTGGCATGAAAGTAAGCTGCCAGCAACAAAAACAGGGTGGCAAACAAGCCCAGCACCACGGTGCGCTGGGCCCACCACACCACCACCGCCAAAAACACCGCTAGTACCAGGCCAAGGCTCAGACAGAATGCCAGCGCCAGACCCAACCACAGCATGGTCATGGCCTGCTGTTTTTCGGTCTGCAACTCGTTGGCCAGCAAGGCCAATCGGGTGTGAGCGCTGGCCAGCAGAGTGACGGCCAGCGGTTTCAAGCCCAGCACGGATGCCACCTGCGTGCCCCTGGCTCCAAGCGCATCAGCGCCGACCAGCAAACAGGCCTAAGACCAAACCAACGCTGGCAGCCATGCCGATGGCCGTCCAAGGCGACTGGTGCACGTAGTTGTCAGTGGCGACCGCAGCAGCTTTGGATTTTTCAGACAAGGTGGACTGCACCTGGTCCAGACGCTCACGCACGTCGTGCATGCCGGTTTGAACCTTGGCGCGCAAATTGGTGACTTTGTCGCTGGCCTGCTCTGCGGTGGCCGCCAGGATGTTTTCGGCATCGGCGATGACGGTTTTGAGGTCGTTGACCAACTTTTCCTGGGTTTGCGCAGGGGCCTGAAAAACAGTAGACATGATGCACCTTTCAAAAAAGAGGAAGTGCATCGAGCGTAGTGGGCCCAGCCCTAAGGCCAGCTGATTAATCGCAAGGCCAGCGCTTGCTGGCAACAGGCTCAAACGCCCCGCGCGGAGGCCAGCAGGTCGCGAGTCTTGAGGGCCTCACGACGGGCGGCGTCGCGGTAGTCGTCGCCCGAAGAGGCATACAGAACCGCACGCGAGGAATTGACCACGATGGGGGCCACGGTGACGCCATCCTGGGCACGCCAACCGGCCCGCACGGTGGCCAGCGCATCGCCGCCCTGAGCACCCACCCCCGGAATCAGCAAGGGCACCGTGGGTGCCACAGCTCTTACGCGCTCGATCTCGTTGGGATAGGTAGCGCCTACCACCAGCCCCAGCTGGCCATTCAGGTTCCAGGGGCCCTGGGCCAGGCCGGCCACGTGCTCGTAAAGCAAGGGCTCACCCGGCACGCTGGCCAGGCGCTGCGCCTGCAAATCGTCACCACCGGGGTTTGAGGTTCGGCACAGCAAGAACGCACCTTTGCCCTCGTACTTGAGGTAGGGCGTGACCGAGTCAAAGCCCATGAAGGGCGACAAGGTAACAGCGTCTGCGCCATAGCGCTCAAACGCTTCCTTGGCGTACTGCTCAGCGGTGCTGCCGATGTCGCCCCGCTTGGCATCGAGAATGATGGGCACCTGGGGCGCTGCGCGGCGCATGTGCGCCATCAGGCGTTCAAGCTGGTCTTCAGCACGGTGCGCGGCAAAGTAGGCGATCTGGGGTTTGAAAGCGATCACCAGGTCGGCCGTGGCGTCCACCATGGCTGCGCAAAAGTCGTAAATCTTGCTGGCATCGCCCCGAAGCTGGCCCGGAAAGCGGCTGGGTTCGGGGTCCAGGCCCACGCACAACATGGAACCGTTTTGGCGCTCGGCGTTGCGCAGCATGTCTATGAAGGTCATGCGGCAATTTTACCGAGCGGGGCAAAGAGGCCTGGGTGATCCACCCGAGGCCCTCATCCGCTCAGTCAGTCCGCGCCCGGCTGCTCCACACTCCGCAAACGGCAATCACCAGGATACCCACCCACGACCATACATCTGGCCGTTGGCCGAGCAGGAGCCAGCCTGCCAACACGGCAAAACCGATCTGGAAATACAGATAGGGGGCCAATTGCGACAGCGGCACCCGCGAATGGGCCACGATGATCAGAAAGTGACCCGTTGCACAGAGCATCGACAAACCCGCCAACTGCAACCAGGTGGTGCCACCCAGCGCTTGCCAGTGCCAGGGCAAGAGCATGCTGCACAAAAGTCCGCCTACCAGCCCTGTCCATAAATTGGTCACGCCAGGCTCGTCCAGCACTGCCAGGCGGTTGGACACCACCTGCCACGCCGTCGCGACCAGCACAGTCGCCAAGGGCAGGAGCAGCGTCCATTCAAAGTCAGCTCCACCGGGTCGTATCACCAGTAGGGCACCTGCAAAACCGCCCGCAATCAGTGCCCAACGCAAGGCACTGATGCGCTCGCCCTGCAGAACGACCGCCACCAGCGTCAGCGCCGCTGGTGTCAGCATGGTGATGGCCGTGAAGTCACCCACGGGCACATACATCAGGCTCAGCACCGCCAGGCCATTGAGAACGGCCAGCAGAACACCTCGCAAGATCTGGAGTTGGGGATGATGGCAGTGCCACATCTGCAGCAGGCCATGCCGACGGCCCTGCATCAGCATCGCACCGAGCAGCTGCGCGACATAACGTGTCCAGACGAGTACCGCCACGGGTACCAGTGCGCCCACCGCTTGGGTCCCTGCGTCCAGAAAGCCAAAACAGGCCAAGGCCAGGATGAGCAGCAGCAAGCCCTGAAGGCGGCGGGGGTGCGCCGCTCTCATGCCACGCGCCTTGCACCCCAGGCCAGCGCAGCCGACGCCACGACCACCACACCCAAGGCCGCAGTGAGCGATGAGTTGTGAGCAATCGCACCGATCAATGGCGGGCCAATCAGAAACCCGCTGTAGCCTATGGACGACACTGCCGCAATGGCTGCTGCACTGCTGCTGCCTGGCACTCTGCTGGCAGCGGTAAACAGCAAGGGAACAATGGGCGCAAGACCGGCACCAATCAGCGCATAACCGACCAGCGACACCACCGGATGCCCGCTGAGCAAGACCACGGCCATGGATACAGCCGCCAAAGATGCGCTGTAGCGCAACAGCACTGCATCGGCGAAGCGGGCACGCATGCCGTCGCCAGCAAATCGCGCCACGGCCATGGCACCAGCGAAGGCGGCGTAGCCCAATGCGGCAACGTCCTGGGTCATGCCGACTTCCTGCTTGAGATAGAGCACACACCAGTCGTACATCACGCCCTCGGCAGTCATGCCAGCGAAGATCAACAGGCCGATCAGCAAAAGCAAGCCACGGGGCCAGACGAAGTGAGCGTGCCCCTCTTTTTGCTCGGATGCGGGGTGGGCGTCCAGCATGCCCCGCTGGGCAATGACCAAGGCCAGGGCCATGGCGACACCCACGCCCAGAAGCTGGAGCTTGGGGTCCCAGCTACGGTTGAGCATGGCCGCAGCCAGCAAGGCACCGACCATGGCGCCCAGACTGAACATGCCGTGCAAGCTGCCCATGATGGCCTTGCCACTGCGGGCCTCTAGGGCAGTGCCTTCGGCATTGATGGTCACGTCATAGACGCTCATGGACAGACCAAAGATAAAGTTCGCCAGCAGCATCCAGACAAAACTGGGCCAGTTCAGCACTGCCGCCAGCGCACAAGTCAGCACCAGCCCGGTCAGGAGCGCAGCGCGTCGAGTGCCCAGCCGACCAATGAGCCGTCCGGCAAAGAACAGGCTGGTGACAGAGCCCACCGCCGCAGCAAACAGCGCCATCGCCAGCTGTCCTTCGTTAAGGGCGTACTCTGCCTTCAGCGACGGAATGTGAGCTCCCCACACGCCCGCCAGCATGCCCAGGGTAGCGAACAAAGCGCGGGTGGCGTGACGACCACGACGCAGCGCTGCCGTATCGTTGGTTGTCAGGTCCAGAGCAGCAGCGGGACCTGGGGTTTCAATGTCAGCAAGGCTCATAAGGAATCAAAGTTGGACGGGCGCACCCGTGGCAGCGCTGGCGTAGATGGCGTCGAGAATCTCCATCACGATCAGGCCCTCTTCGCCCGGGGCGGGATGGGCTTGGCCGGACAGTATCGCTTCAGCGTACTCGAACATCGCCGACCTGGCGGTAGCGGTGGGGGCTTTCAGATGCATATCGACCGGGGCACCATTGACCTCGGCGTAGACATGGGCCTCGAAGGTATAGCCTTCGTTGACGTTTTTCTGCAGCAGTCCGGCCCGGGTGCCCAGCAAGCGGGTTTCCATCAGCTCAGCCTCCTGGATGTTGGCAGCCCAGCTGGCCTCCAGCGCCAGAGTGGCGCCGTTGTCGAACTTGATCAGGCCGCAGGCGAGGTCTTCCACGTCGTAGTGTTTGCCGGCTTGGTCGGCAATCTCGCGAGCAATGGGGTCGTAGCTGCTGCCCAGCACCCAGGTCGGCTTGGGGTAATCCATCAGCCACAAGGCCAGATCCAGACGGTGCACGCCCAGGTCGATCAAAGGCCCACCACCGGCCAGCGCCTTGTTGCCGAACCAGCCGCCAAAACCGGGCATGCCGCGGCGACGGTGCCAGACGCTGCGGCCAAAGTAAAAATCGCCAAACAGACCAGCATCCACCTGCGCCTTCAGGCCGCGCGACGCTGCGCTGAAGCGGTAACTGAAATTGATCATCAAGCGCTTGTTGGCCACCTTGGCGGCGGCCAGCATCTCGCGCCCCTCGGAAGCGCTCATGGCCATCGGCTTTTCGCATAGCACATGGCAACCGGCAGCCAGTGCAGCCAGGGTCAGGTCCTTATGGAACTTATTGGGCGTGCACACACTCACGACATCGAGACCACCTGCGTCCAGCATGGCTTGAGCGTCGGTGTAACGCCGGGCGATCTCGAATTGGGTACCCACTTGGGCCAGTCGCTCGGAGTCCGCATCTGCAATGGCCACAACTTCGACGTGGGGATGCTGACGCCAACCCTCGATGTGCATGCGTCCTATGCCCAAGCCGATCACGCCCACGCGCAATTTGCAGCCGCCTGCTGCAGTGCCGTTAACTCCGACGTTATCCAAAGCTGTAGCTGCCGCTTGTGCTTGATAGTCAGCCATCAGATGTCTCCCTTGCCTTGAACGATGCCAACCTTGCCGAAGCTCACATCCTTTTTGGACAAGGTCTCCAACGGAGGCGACATGGGGCAGTCATCCACGATCTGCACACGCGGTGCCGCCCACTGCACGGCATTGGTAATCACGCGCTGCACATTTTTGTCATGGTACGTGGGGTAAGCCTCGTGCCCCGGTCGGAAATAGAAGATGCGCCCATGGCCACGCTGCCAGCAAAGCCCCGAGCGAAATACCTCCCCGCCTTCGAACCACGAGATGAACACTGTTTCATCGGGCTGAGGCACATCAAAGCGCTCACCATACATTTCCTCGTAGGGGAGCTCGAAGTACTGGCCTAAGCCGGCTGCGATAGGGTGCGAGGGCTCGATGACCCAAATACGCTCCTTCTCATCGGCCTCACGCCATTTCAGCGAGCAATTGGTGCCCAGCATGCGGCGGAAGATCTTTGAAAAGTGGCCTGAGTGCAACACGATCAGGCCCATGCCTTCCAGCACACGCTTTTGTACGCGGTCGACGATGGCGTCCTCGACTTTGCCGTGGGCCTTGTGCCCCCACCAGATCAACACATCGCAACCCGCCAGGCGTTCCTCGCTAAGGCCATGCTCGGGCTGGTCGAGCGTGGCTGTGCTGATGTCCAGCGGCAATGCGCCAGGGTTGAGGCCCGGTACCTGACGCAAGCCTTCGGCGATAGCCGCATGTATGCCCTCGGGGTAAATCGCGCCCACCGCAGGGTTTTGGCGTTCGTGTTCGAATTCGTTCCAAACAATGACAGAAATCTTTTGCTTCATGAGCTTCCTTGAATGATCAGTCCCAACAGACTCGGGCCACGGTTTCGACGGGTTGTGAACCCATGATGACGTGCCGGCAACCTGCACTAAGGCAGGTTCACCCGACGCGTCAAGGTTAGATTTGGGCGCTTACTGTGGCAACATTTATCAGTGCCAGAAAAGCGTCAAAAGTAGTACAAATCATGGATACCAAGATGGATTCGACAGACGACTGCGCTGCGGTGCTACGGTGGCCGCCGGAAGGACACACCGGCTCTGGCTCGCAGCGTCAGCAAATGCGCGACGTACTGGCCGCCTTCATCGCCCAAGCTGGCAACGGTCAGCTCGGTGTGAGCTGCCCACGCACCCCTGCGGTTTGGGCTACGCGCGCAGGGGGGCATTTCCATTTAGGTGTCGAACTGTTCTTACAGGCGTCTGGCCATACCGACTTCCGGTTTCCACAAGGTGAGCAGCGCCTGGCGGCGATGCAGGCGCTGGTGATGCCGCCGAAGTTGTTGCATGACGAGCGCGTCAGTGCCGGCATCGAAGGACCGTTTTGCAATGTCGTGATCTATGCGGATGCCCAGGCCGTGTCATGTCACCTGGCTTTTGAAGAAAGTGCGGGGCGCCCGGGCATCGGTCACCTGGAGGTCTGTCGTCATGTTGAAGCAGGACGCATACAGGGCTGGTTGGCCGACGCTGCACGGACACCGACACAGGACACCCACGGTTTGTGGCCTGCACAACAGCGCGCGTTGGTGTTGACCGTGCTGACAGCCGTGTGGCGCCTGCTGGATGCGCCCCAGAACAACGCTTCGCTAGAACCGCCTTTGCTGGCGAAGTTGCGGGTGTTGATTCAGAACCAGCTGGGCGATATCGATCTGACCGTAGGTCAACTGGCTCAGCAACTGGGCTGTACGGCGGATTACCTGTCGCACCTGTACAGCCAGACCACCGGCGAACACTTGCGCGGCTTTATCCAGGGCCAGCGATTGGCGCGTGCCGCGCGTTTGCTGAGCGAAAGCGCATCACCAGTGAAGGAGGTAGCCTGGTGTTGCGGATTTGCCAGTGCCAGCTACTTCATCCGTAGTTTTCGTCAGCAATTCGGCGTCACCCCAAAGGCCTATCGGGACAAGGCTGCAAATTGAACGCCCGTATGTTTGTGCTGGATCGACGATCCATAGAGGTGAAGCGATCGCGCAGCTGCAGCTGAGTTGGTTGACGCGTGGGGGAGGAATGGTGCGGCTGGCGGGGATCGAACCCACGACCCTTGGCTTCGGAGGCCAATACTCTATCCACTGAGCTACAGCCGCAACCCGTAGGAGGGTGGATTGTAGGGGTTTTCGCAGTGTCGGCAGTTATAATCCCGGGCTGTTTCACCTGACCCCTGTTTTTAGAGGACACCATGAGCGATAACAGCCATACACCTGCTCACGAGGAAGCCCACACCGGCCCGATCAAGAACCCCAAACAATTGCTGATTGCGGTTTTCTTTTCGTTTGTTGCGCCTGTGTTTGCGATTATCGGCTTGGTTTATTACGTTTCCTCCGCTAACAAGCCTGTGGCAGGTGCGGCCAACATCGAGAAGTCGACCGCGGAACGCATACAGAAGGTCGGCGCCGTTGAAATTCGTGATGCCAATCGCGAGCTCAAAAGTGGTGAAGAAGTTTTCAAGGCGCAGTGCACAACGTGCCACAGCGCTGGCGTGGCCGGCGCTCCAAAGGTGGGTGACGCTGGGGCTTGGGGTGCGCGTATCAAAACTGGATACGAGGCACTGGTGACATCTGCCCTCAAGGGCAAGGGCGCTATGGGTGCTCAAGGTGGTGGCGACTTCGATGACCTCGAGATTGCGCGCGCGGTTGTTTACATGGCAAATGCGAGCGGCGGCAATTTCGAGGCCCCCAAGCCCCCCGCGCCAGCTGAGGCGGCAAAGTAAGTCACGTTGACTCCCTATCAAAACCGGCATTCATGCCGGTTTTTTTATATCGGAGGTGGCTCTGAGGCGTGCCGGACTGCGAACATAACCATAACGGCTTGGCAAGTCTGCGGCACACATCTCCTCCAGGGGCCAGTCCATGGCTTCGAGTGCGTCTGCTGCGAGCACCATGTCCTGCGTGTGCAATAGACCAAGGCCCTCTCTGGCCTCCACGTAAAGTCTTCCTCGCTCATCCAGTATGCAGCGCTGCACGATTCCTTTAAGACCGGTGTGCGTCTGGACACTGAAGTCTGAACTCATTCGCCAGATCCAGGGCGTGATTTCCAGTTCTACGAATACCCGCTGTGGGCCGTTCTGAAAGGCCCAGCAGCCCCTGCCATCGCACTGGTAGTTTCTTTGTATGAAAGAAAGCAACTTCTCGTGCTGAAGTTGACTTCCCTTGGCTCCCAAGTTCCCGCTGGCAAAATCACCCGCCGCTTGCGCCTGATCATCACGCAAGTACCAGTTCCCGCGTGCATCCAGACCCAGCCATCCGTAGGAGTCGGGCACGTTGGGCCATTTGGCCAGGGCTTGTTTCACAATCTCATCCATGTGTCGCAGACTTTACCCTTGGGGCATCCAAGTGCTGGGTAAGCCAGCCACCGACGGTTTGCGGTAGGCTTTGCAACTGTCCTGGCCATCGACCGCTGGCAAACCCGACATGCCCCCCTTGCTGTGGCTGCCACAATTGAACATGTGTACCCACTTCTTCCTGGCGGGGCAAGCTTCCTGCAGGGACAAATGGATCATTCCCGGTATTGACAACCAGTGCAGGTATCCGGATGTGATGCATTTGCGGTTTTGCCGAGGCTTTCTTCCAGTAATGATCTGTACTTTTAAAGCCATGCAGTGGCGCGGTAAACACTTGGTCAAACTGATACAAGTCCTGCGCCTGGAGTAGCTTAGTGCGATCAAACAATCCTGGATGCTGCGCCAACTTCTCGAGGGCTTTGGGTTTCATGGAACGCATGAACATGCGGGTGTAGACCTGTCGGTTGAAACCTCTGCCTATGGCATAACCACTTGCAGCCAGGTCGAGCGGCGAGCATACGCTAGCCACTGCAACTGCTGTTTCTCGGGCCGAATGGCCCATCTCTTGTGCCCAGCGCATCAGCGCATTACCGCCCAGAGAGATGCCTACAGCCAAAATAGGCCCCTGATGATGACGCTTGAAACGGGCCAGTATCCAGTCTATTTCTAGAAAGTCGCCAGAGTGGTAAGCCCTGGGAGCAAGATTGATCTCCCCACTGCAACCACGAAAATGAGGTACCGCATAGGACCAGCCCCGGCTGCGTGCGTAATCGGCAAATGCCTGTGCGTAGTGACTGTTGGAACTGCCTTCCAGCCCATGAAACAACACCATCAATGGTCGTTCACTTGATGGACGATCAGCACACTCCTGTAGCCAATCGACGTCGATAAAGTCTTTGTCGGGGGTGATCCAGCGCTCTCGGCGATAAGCGGTCGCCTCTTCCCGCACCCGACGGGCAAAGAGTGCTGGCCAGATGGTTTGCAGGTGCCCTCCCGGCAACCACCACGGTGCAACATATTTCATGGTCAACACTTTAGCAATTTACTTGCTGCTAAGTTGTATAAATTCGATATGTTGCGCTCATGAAAAAACCGCCCTTAGGCGGTCTTTTCAAAGATAGAAGAATTACTTCTTGATCCGATACTTGCGCAAGGCGGCAATTTGTGCCGCCATGATCGCCAGCTCGGATGTAGCCTTCGCAAGATCAATTTCGCTCTTGGCGTTCTTGAGCGCCTCCTCGGCAGCGAGCTTGGCCGCATTGGCCTTCTCATCATCCAGGTCCTTGCCACGAATCGCTGTATCAGACAGGACAGTGACGCAGTTAGGCTGAACTTCCAGAATGCCGCCGGCAACAAACACAAACTCCTCTGTTCCGTCAGCCTTCTCGATCCGCACAGACCCGGCCTTGATGCGGGTGATCAGCGGTGTGTGACGAGGATAAATGCCCAACTCACCCGCCTCTCCAGGCAAAGCCACAAACTTGGCTTCACCAGAGAAAATGGATTCTTCGGCACTAACAACGTCGACGTGAATGGTGCTCATAAGCTTTCCCGTTTTAAAGTGTGATCAAGTTCACTTGAGTCGCTATGAGCTTGCATCATGCAGGTCATAGGGCCTGTACTGCTTCAGCGATACAGGACTCAAGCGCATCTGGCTATCACATCTTCTTGGCTTTTTCGATTGCCTCGTCGATGGTACCGACCATGTAGAAGGCCTGCTCAGGCATGTGATCACATTCGCCGTTCACAATCATCTTGAAGCCACGGATGGTTTCAGACAAGGGAACATACTTGCCAGGAGAGCCTGTGAACACTTCGGCCACATGGAATGGCTGGCTCAGGAAACGCTGAATCTTGCGAGCACGCGCCACGGCCAGCTTGTCTTCGGGAGCCAAGTCATCCATACCCATGATCGCGATGATGTCGCGCAGTTCGCGATAACGCTGCAAGGTACCCTGCACAGCACGCGCGGTGTTGTAGTGGTCTTCGCCCACAACGTTCGGATCGAGCTGGCGGCTGGTGGAATCCAGGGGATCCACTGCGGGGTAAATACCCAGCGAAGCGATGTCACGCGACAACACGACGGTGGAGTCCAGGTGAGCAAACGTCGTTGCTGGCGAAGGATCGGTCAAGTCGTCCGCAGGCACATACACAGCCTGAATAGACGTGATAGAACCAACCTTGGTGGAGGTAATACGCTCTTGCAGACGACCCATTTCTTCAGCCAAGGTAGGCTGGTAACCCACGGCCGAGGGCATACGACCCAGCAGAGCTGACACTTCTGTACCAGCCAAGGTGTAGCGGTAGATGTTGTCCACGAAGAACAGAACGTCCTTACCTTCATCACGGAACGACTCGGCGATGGTCAAACCGGTCAGAGCAACGCGCAGACGGTTGCCTGGAGGCTCATTCATCTGACCATAGACCATGGCCACTTTGGACTCACTCAGGTTCTCGAGGTTCACAACGCCGGAGTCCGCCATCTCGTGATAGAAGTCGTTACCTTCACGAGTACGCTCACCCACACCAGCGAACACAGACAGACCGCTGTGGGCCTTGGCGATGTTGTTGATGAGTTCCATCATGTTCACGGTCTTGCCCACACCGGCGCCACCGAACAGACCCACCTTACCACCCTTAGCGAACGGGCAGACCAGGTCAATCACCTTGATGCCGGTTTCGAGCAGTTCCTGCGAGGGAGAAAGCTCGTCATAGGCGGGAGCCTTACGGTGGATGGAGGCCGTCAACTCCTGGCTCACGGGACCGCGCTCATCAATGGGCGTACCCAACACGTCCATGATGCGGCCCAGTGTGGCCTTGCCGACAGGCACGGTGATGGGGTTGGCGGTGTTTTGAACCACCATGCCACGACGCAAACCGTCAGAAGAGCCCAACGCAATGGTGCGGACGATGCCATCACCCAATTGCTGCTGCACCTCAAGGGTCAGCGCAGAGCCATCCATCTTCAGGGCGTCGTAAATCTTGGGCATCTGGTTACGTGGGAACTCAACGTCCACCACGGCGCCGATACACTGAACGATTTTTCCTTGCACGCCTGCATTCACATTTGCTTGAGCCATTTTTTGCTCCAAAATTAATAACGTTTAAACCGCTGCCGCGCCGGCAACAATCTCCGAAAGCTCTTTCGTGATCGCTGCTTGTCGTGTTTTGTTGTAGACCAACTTCAACTCGGCAATCACATTGCCGGCGTTGTCGGTAGCCGCTTTCATGGCCACCATGCGAGCAGCGTGCTCAGATGCCATGTTTTCTGCAACTGCCTGGTAAGCCAGGGCTTCTGCGTAGCGCAACAATAGCTCGTCGATCACCGCCTGAGCATCTGGTTCATAGATGTAGTCCCAGCTGGTCGCTTTGCCACTCTCCGAAGCTTGAGCCTTCATCTTCTCTGCTGACAAGGGCAGCAATTGCTCGACAACGGGCTCTTGCTTCATCGTGCTGATGAACTTGTTGTAGCAAAGGTAAACCGCGCTGACCTCACCGTTAGCATAGGCGTCCAGCAACACTTTGACAGGCCCTATCAGCTTGTCGAGGTGTGGCGTATCACCCAGATGAGTCACCTGCGAAGCGACTTTGGCCCCAATTCGACCCAGGAAGCCCACGCCTTTGCTGCCAATGGCAACGGCAAGAGGCGACTTACCCGTCGACTGAGCTTCGCGAAGTTTGACGGTCAACGCGCGGAACAGATTGGTGTTCAAACCACCACACAGCCCTTTGTCTGTCGACACCACAATGAAACCCACTGACTTGGCGTCGTTGGATTTCATGAAGGGATGCACATACTCTGGGTTGGCCTGACCAAGGTTGCTCGCAATATTGCGCACCTTTTCGCTGTAAGGACGGGCAGCGCGCATGCGCTCCTGTGCCTTACGCATCTTGGACACAGAAATCATTTCCATGGCCTTGGTGATCTTCTTGGTGTTTTCCACCGATTTGATCTTGGTGCGTAGTTCCTTGCCTGATGCCATATCTACCCCTTTTGCTTAAACCCGTGTTGGACTCTTGACTTGATGTCTGTAGAGCGAGTTCAGGCAAATGTTTTCTTGAAAGCCGTTGCAGCAGCGGTCAATTCGGCTTCTGCCTCTTTGTCCATGGCCTTGTTGGCTTCCAATTTAGCCATCAGCGCTGCGTGCTTGTCCTTCAGATAGGCGTGCAAGCCATGTTCAAAGGCCAATACCTTGTTCACAGGGATGTCATCCATGAAGCCTTTGTTCACAGCGAACAAGGTTGCACCCATCGTGCTGATGGCCAGGGGGCTGTACTGAGCCTGCTTCAGCAACTCGGTCACACGTGCACCGCGGTCCAGCTGCTTGCGAGTGGCCTCGTCCAAATCAGATGCAAACTGCGCAAATGCGGCCAATTCACGGTATTGGGCCAAGTCGGTCCGAATACCGCCAGACAAACCCTTGATCAGCTTGGTCTGAGCGGCACCACCCACGCGAGACACCGAGATACCAGCATTGATAGCGGGGCGAATACCGGCGTTGAACAGAGACGTTTCCAGGAAGATCTGACCATCGGTGATGGAAATCACGTTGGTGGGAACGAAAGCCGACACGTCACCCGCCTGGGTTTCGATGATGGGCAGAGCCGTCAATGAACCGGTCTTGCCTTTGACTTCGCCTTTGGTGAAAGCCTCAACGTAATCTGCATTAACGCGAGCTGCGCGCTCCAACAAACGGCTGTGGAGATAGAACACGTCGCCGGGGTAAGCCTCGCGTCCTGGTGGACGGCGCAGCAGCAGAGAAACCTGACGGTATGCGACAGCTTGTTTGGACAGATCGTCGTAGACGATCAATGCATCTTGACCGCGATCGCGGAAGTACTCGCCCATGGTGCAGCCAGAGTAAGCCGAGACATACTGCATAGCAGCAGACTCGGATGCCGTTGCAGCCACCACAATGGTGTACTCCAAGGCACCAGCTTGTTCAAGAGCTCGTACGACGTTCTTGATCGAAGAGGCTTTCTGACCGATCGCGACGTAGATACAGGCCATGTTCTGGCCCTTTTGATTGATGATGGCGTCAATGGCGACTGCGGTCTTGCCAGTCTGACGGTCACCAATGATCAATTCGCGCTGACCACGACCGACAGGCACCATGGAGTCAATCGACTTCAGGCCAGTCTGCATGGGTTGATCAACTGATTTACGAGCGATAACGCCAGGCGCAACCTTCTCGATAACGTCGGTCATCTTAGCGTTGATGGGGCCCTTACCGTCGATCGGCTGACCCAAAGCATTGACCACGCGGCCAAGCAATTCAGGACCCACCGGCACTTCAAGAATCCGACCCGTGCACTTCACGGTGTCACCTTCAGAAATGTGTTCGTATTCGCCCAAGATCACAGCACCAACGGAGTCACGCTCCAGGTTCAATGCCAGACCGTAGGTGGGTTGACCATCGCTACCAGCCGGGAATTCGAGCATCTCGCCCTGCATCACGTCGGACAGACCATGAATGCGGCAGATACCGTCAGTCACGGAAACCACAGTGCCTTGATTGCGTATGTCGCTACTCGCGGCCAAGCCTTCAATGCGGCTCTTGATCAGTTCAGAAATTTCTGCTGGATTGAGTTGCATGACTCTTTCCTTCTTTCATTAGTTGGGCCAAAAGCCGAAGGCAGTGCCTTCAGGCCGAGAGGGCTACTTTCATTTGTTCGAGACGGGCCTTGACAGAGGTATCTAGCACCTCATCACCCACCACCACACGGATACCACCGATCAGCGCTGGCTCAATCGTCACCGAGAGATTCAGTTTGCGGCCAAAGCGCTTCTCGAGCAGCTCAGCGACATCTGTCAGGGCAACTGCATCAATCGGGAACGCGCTGTGAACGACAGCATCCGATGAACCGCTTTGCGCATTTTTCAACGCCCGAAACTGGGATGCGATTTCCGGCAGTGCTGCAAGACGCCCGTTCTCGATCACGGTACGCAAGAAGTTACGCGCCGCTTCTGTCAACGTGGATTTCACAACAGAAGCAATCACGTCAAATACTTGCTCGGAGCTAACCTTTGGGTTTTCTGAGAACTGCAGCAGCTGCGGGTCAGACGCAACCTCTCCAAACTCATCTACCCAGACAGCCGCAGAAGACAGATCTGACGCACATGCCTTGAACAAGGCTTCTGCATACGGACGGGCAATAGTGGCAAGTTCAGCCATGTCGCCCCCTTTACAGCTCAGTCTTCAGACGGCTCAGCAAGTCAGCATGGACGCCGGCATCAACTTCTTTACGAAGAATCTGCTCTGCACCCTTGACCGCAAGCACTGCCACTTGATCACGCAGAGCTTCACGAGCCTTCACCACCTGTTGGTCGGCTTCAGCTTTAGCAGCAGCAATGATCTTGTTGGCCTCTTCCGTAGCCCTTGCTTTGGCCTCGGCCACAATGCTGGCCCCACGTCGCTCAGCATCAGCCAAACGGGTGGTGGTTTCATTGCGCGACTTCGCCAACTCTTCTTCAACTCGCTTGTTGGCGGAAGACAGCTCTGACTTTGCCTTGTCGGCAGCAGCCAGTCCGTCAGCGATTTTCTGCGCCCGCTCGTCCAGCGCTTTTGTGATTGGGGGCCACACGAACTTCATCGTGAACCACACCAGAATCGCAAAAACGACAGCCTGCAGGAACAGGGTTGCGTTAATGTTCACGGCTTATTCCTTATCAAGCGCGACAGGGGTGCCGAAAAATTACTTCAGAACGAAGGGGTTTGCGAATGCGAACAACAGAGCAATAGCCACGCCAATCAGGAAGGCAGCGTCGATCAGACCAGCCAAAATGAACATCTTGGTTTGCAGTTCATTCATGAGTTCAGGCTGACGAGCAGAAGACTCGAGGAACTTGCCACCCATCAGGGCGATACCGATAGATGCGCCGATAGCGCCCAGACCAACGATCAAACCACAAGCCAATGCGACGAGGCCGAGAATGTTTTCCATGAGAAGCTCCTAAAAGTTAGTGGAAAAGAAAAAACGAAAACAAAAATCAGGAAGAAGAACGGTTCACATCAATGTGCGTCGTGCGACTGACCCGTATAGATCAGCGTCAACATCATAAAGATGAAGGCTTGCAAGGTAATCACCAAGATGTGAAACAACGTCCACACAGTACCGGCAATGACGTGACCTATCGCTAGACCCACACCAGTCGCCGACAGCGCCCAGCCACCACCCATCAGGGCAATCAACATGAACACCAACTCACCCGCAAACATATTGCCAAACAGTCGCATGCCATGCGACACGGTCTTGGCAAGGTACTCAATCATCTGCATCAGGAAGTTCACAGGGTACAGAGCCCAGTGATCACCAAACGGCGCGGCAATCAATTCATGCGCCCAGCCACCCAAACCCTTGATCTTGATGTTGTAGAACACACAGACCACCAACACTGAGCAGGACAAGCCCAGCGTAGTCGACAAGTCAGCCGTAGGGACCACACGCATGTAATCCTTGAAACCCAAAGCTGGACCGGCTGAATGCCAAATCGACGGAATCAAATCGACGGGCAACATATCCATCGCGTTCATCAGGAAGATCCAGACAAAAACCGTCAATGCCAGCGGCGAAATCAGCTTGCGGCTTTTGGCGTTGTGAATGACACCCTTGGCCTGGCTTTCAACCATTTCAGACAGGATTTCAACTGCAGCCTGAAAACGTCCTGGCACACCAGAAGTCGCCTTGCGCGCAGCAGACCACAACAGAAAGCAGCCGAGTGCACCCAGGATTACAGAGAAAAATACAGAGTCGAAATTAAAAAGACTGAAGTCAACAATGCTGTGCTGCTCCACGTTTTCGAATGCAAAGTTTTTTTGCAGGTGATGCAAGTGATGCTGGATGTACTCTCCAGCCGTTGGGGCGTGTGCGCCAGCAGTTTCAGCAGACATAAATCACCGTTCATCCATTCAAAATTCTTCAGCGACCGCGCCGCACCCTGGAGTACCACAAAAGCACAAACCAGGACACCTTCAGCGTCACCACCAAACCAGCCAGCAAAGCCAGCCAGCTCAAATTCACAATCACCAGCGGCGCAGCAGCAAGAAGCATCAAGACCAACACAATCTTGACCAACTCCCAGACAAAAAAGCCCGAGAGCACCACCCCCACCTGCCCTACCCCCCGCTGCCGCTGCAGCCCACGAGCAAAAACCGCCCCGGGAACAACAACAGCCAAGCAGCCAAATAGGGCCGCTTCAAACACCCCAGACCGATCACCCGCAACTCCAAGCGCAATGGCAAACACAAAACCCACTGCAAGCTGCCAAGCCAATACGATCCACGGCCCAGGCAACTTCGAGCGCTCAGCGATCAGAAGCGCCTCATCTCGGCTTATGGGCTTGAACTCATCACCCGGCTCCCCATCTGCCTCAGCGGATGGCCACTGATCTTGCAAAGTAGCCCCAGGCTTTGAAGAGCTTGTTCCTTGACTGTCCGCCATTTTGGAGTGTGCAAATTAGCGTAAGCTTACAAAGCCGTTGCAACTAGCAACAAAGCCTCTGATTATACGTAGAAACCCTTGTAGTCACCAAGCCGTGAATGATGGACTATTGTCTGGCTTGTACGACCTTGCACCGCACCCGCTCTGATGCCAACCCCTAACCGACCCACCCCCACTAGCCAGAGTGAATCACTGATCACCTATCCGTGCGCATTTCCGATCAAGGTCATGGGCCTGAAGGTGGACGGATTTGTTCACGCCCTCACATCGATTGCAATTCAATTCGATCCCACTTTCGATGCATCAATGATTGAACTGCGGGAAAGCAAAGGTGGCAATTACCTAGGCGTGACCCTCACCATCACGGCAACCAGCAGAGAACAGTTGGACGAGGTTTACCGCACCTTGTCGACCCATCCAATGGTCAAGGTAGTGCTTTGACCATCTTTTGATCTGCAAGTCATCGCTCCCTTTTTTGTATGTCACTGCTTGTTCAGTATCTCGGTCGCATCGATTACCAAGACGCCTATGCGTCCATGCAGACCCTCACTGCCGAACGCAACGACGCAACGCCTGATGCCCTGTGGCTCTGCGAACACAACCCTGTTTACACACAGGGCCTCGCTGGCAAAGCCGACCACCTGCTCTGCCCTGGCACCATTCCGGTAGTGCAAAGCAACCGGGGCGGACAGGTGACTTTTCATGGACCCGGCCAAGTTGTCGCCTACCCCCTGATTGACCTCCGTCGCGCCGGCTACTTTGTCAAGGAATATGTCTACCGCATTGAGGAGGCAGTCATTCGCACGCTGAGCCACCTTGGGGTGACCGGTCATCGTGTTGCTGGTGCACCGGGCATTTACGTTCGATTGGACGACCCCACTTCTCACGCCCTACTACCTCAAAGACCACAAATACGAAGTGAATCTGGTGACACAGCACAGTTGTTGGCCGAGCCGCAGTTTTCAGGACTAGGGAAAATCGCCGCATTGGGTATCAAGGTGAGCCGGCAATGCACCTATCATGGGCTGGCGCTCAACGTGGCGATGGACCTGGAACCGTTTTCGCGAATCAATCCCTGTGGGTACAGCGGCCTCCAAACAGTCGACCTTTCTACAATCGGTGTCCAGATTGGCTGGGAGGACGCCGCCTCCGTTTTGAGCCAGAAGCTCGCCCTCTACCTTGCGCCCTGAGCTTGGCGCCCGTTTATTCAAAACATCATGAGCAAGCCCGAGATCGCCACAAATGTCGTGCGCGAAGCACAGACCTCCGAGAATTACGACCCCACACTCAAGCAAAAAGCGGCAGCCAAGCTCTCCCGCATTCCCGTGAAGGTGGTCGCAGGAGAAGTGCTCAAGAAGCCGGACTGGATTCGCGTCAAGGCAGGAAGCCCCAGCACCCGTTTTTACGAGATCAAGGATGTCTTGCGTGCCAACAAGCTTGTCACTGTCTGCGAGGAGGCCAGTTGCCCCAATATCGGTGAGTGCTTCGGAAAAGGCACGGCCACCTTCATGATCATGGGTGACAAATGCACCCGGCGTTGCCCTTTTTGCGATGTTGGGCATGGGCGCCCCGACCCTCTGGATGTCAATGAACCAGAAAATCTGGCAAAAACCATCGCTGCTTTGCACTTGAAGTACGTGGTGATCACGAGTGTCGACAGGGATGACTTGCGAGACGGTGGTGCACAACATTTTGTGAACTGCATCACCCGCATTCGCGCACTGTCGCCCAAGACCCAAATCGAAGTCCTCGTTCCGGACTTTCGCGGACGCGATGACAGGGCACTCGAAATTTTGACAGCCGCCCCACCCGACGTCATGAACCATAACCTGGAAACAGCGCCGCGCCTGTACAAGGAAGCGCGTCCAGGGAGCGACTACCAATTTTCCTTGAATCTCTTGAAGAAATTCAAAGCACTCCACCCTCAAGTCCCAACGAAAAGCGGCATCATGGTCGGCTTGGGAGAGACCGACGAAGAGGTCTTGCAAGTCATGCAAGACATGCGGGACCACCACATAGACATGCTGACGATAGGCCAATACCTGGCGCCCAGCACCAGTCACTTGCCTGTCAAGCGCTATGTGCACCCCGACACCTTCAAGATGTTCGAGGCCAAAGCCTACGAAATGGGTTTCAGCCATGCAGCGGTGGGTGCCATGGTGCGTAGCAGCTACCACGCAGACCAGCAAGCCGGGCACGTACTTGCCGAAACTGCCACATCCTGACACCCCCGTAGGCCCCTTCAATCTTTCCCGTCTACCCTGATCCAGCATCACATGTACAAAGCATCCACAACCCGCTATGACGCCATGCAATATCGACGCACTGGCGTCAGTGGCCTGAAATTACCCGCAGTCTCGCTGGGTTTGTGGCACAACTTCGGCGATTCAACGCCGTTCCAGACTCAGCGTGACATGCTGCGCACCGCCTTTGACTTGGGTATCACGCACTTCGATCTGGCCAACAACTATGGGCCACCCTACGGCAGCGCAGAGACCAACTTTGGCGAACACATGCGCAGGGACTTTCGCCCCTACCGCGACGAGCTGATTATTTCAAGCAAAGCTGGCTATGACATGTGGCCTGGGCCCTACGGACAGGGCGGCGGATCTCGAAAGTACGTATTGGCGAGCCTTGATCAAAGTCTCAAGCGCATGGGCCTAGAGTATGTGGATATTTTCTATTCCCACCGTTTTGACCCTGATACCCCCCTTGAGGAGACCATGGGCGCACTGGCTAGCGCCGTCCAGCAGGGCAAGGCACTTTACGTAGGCATTTCCAGTTATTCAGCGAAAAAAACCCGCGAAGCAGCAGCGATCTTGCGGCAAATGGGTGTGACTGCGCTTATCCATCAACCCTCCTACAGTCTGATGAATCGATGGATCGAGGAAGATCTGCTGGACACACTCGCCGATGAGGGCATGGGATGCATCGCCTTCAGCGCCCTGGCGCAGGGATTACTCACCAACAAATACCTCGATGGCACGCCAGCCGATGCACGGATCAATCGTCCTGGAGGCGACTCGTTCAAGTCCGAACATTTGAGTGCGCAAAATCTCGCACACGTGCGGGCCCTTAATGGTCTTGCGCAGGCTCGTGGTCAGAGTCTGGCCCAGATGGCAGTTGCATGGGTATTGCGCGACCCACGCATGACCTCCGCCTTGATTGGTGCCAGCCGCCCCGAGCAAATCACCGAGCTGGTTGGCGCACTTGATAAGTTGAATTTCTCGGCCGAGGAGCTTGGAATCATCGACCAACACGCGGTGGAAGGTGGCATCAACCTCTGGCAGCGCCCGTCGACAGACCAGCGGCTCAGTTAATCGCTCGCGGTAGATCTCAAGCCGAACCGACCGCAGGCAACGACTGCTCAGCCTCGAGCCATCAAAAGTTCTGGCTCGTCGCTCTGCAATACTGTCTGCGCCCATGCCGCCAAGCGGACAGTGTCGGCGCGCAGGACTTCCTGCTTAACAGCCAGTATTTGAGCGGGATGCATGGAGAAACAACGCAAACCCAGGCCCAGTAGCAAACGGGTCAGGCCAACATCACCAGCCATCTCCCCGCATACCGTCACGCCTTTGCCCTGTGCTCGGCATTCGGCAATCGTGTCAGCCACCAGCTTCAGCACCGCGGGATGCAAAGGGTTGTAAAGGTGTGCAACTGATTCATCCGCCCGATCAATGGCCAGGGTGTACTGAATCAAGTCGTTTGTTCCGATAGATAAAAAATCGAAGTAGCGCAGAAAGAGTTTCAAGGTCAGGGCAGCTGCTGGGATTTCTATCATGGCTCCAAGCTGAACCGGACCGTATACAACTCCCAACGCATCCAGCTCGTCACGGGCTTGCTGAATCAGTGCAAGCGTCTGACGTATTTCACTGCCATGGGCCAGCATCGGAATCAGCAGGTTCACCTTGCCATGTGTCGCCGCCCTCAAGATGGCTCGCAACTGCGTCAGGAACATGGCGGGATCCGCCAGACTCCACCTGATTGCGCGCAGGCCAAGGGCGGGATTCAAATGTGCATCATCACGATGGGTTTTCTCCGACGGCTTGTCCAAGGCCTTGTCCGCTCCCACGTCCACCGTGCGTATCGTGACTGGCAAACCCTGCATGCCTTCTATGGCGCGAAGGTAAGCCTTGTATTGCTCTTCTTCGTCCGGCAACCTGCCCTGCCGCCCCATGAACAGGAATTCACTTCTGAACAGTCCCACTCCGACTGCACCGGCCTTGACCGCTGCTTGGGCATCTTCTGGCATTTCAATGTTGGCGAGCAACTCGACTTTCTCACCGTCCAATGTGACAGCAGGTGTGTGTAGCAGACGCCTCAGTCGACCACGCTCAAGGGCGCGCTGCCGTTGCTTGAAGTTGTATTCCTCCAAAATGATCGGCGACGGATCGACGATCACCACGCCTGCGTCGCCATCGATGATGATCCAGTCATCCTGGCGAACCAACTGGCTACTCAGGCGTGCGCCTACCACCGCCGGGATGTCCAGGCTGCGCGCCACAATGGCTGTGTGAGAGGTCTTGCCCCCTACATCCGTGATGAATCCAGCGAAGACACTTTGCTTGAACTGAAGCATGTCGGCAGGCGAGATATCGTGTGCGACCAGGATCAGGGGGGTGTCAGGACCATCATCAATCAGCTGGTCTTGCTCCCCTGTTTTTTTCCCAAGGCGCACTGCCGGTTGCGTCAAGGTTGACGCCTCCCCCTTCATCGCACGTAACACCCTTTCGGTGATTTGCTCCAGGTCAGCCTTGCGCTCCCGAAGATATTCATCCTCCATCTCATCGAACTGCCTCGCAATCACCTCCAGCTGCGTCGTGAGCGCCCATTCTGCGTTGTAAAGCCTCTCAGATATCCATCGCTTGACACCTCCGATCAATTCTTCATCCTGTAACAGCATGAGGTGTACATCGAGTAGCGCAGTGAGCTCATGCGGAGCTTCTTTAGCTCCCATCAAGGCAATGCTCTTTTGAAGACGCTGAATTTCTTCCACGACAACATTGCGACCACGACGCACCCTGTCGATTTCACTTACGACCTGGTGGGATTCGATGAAATAGTGCGCAACGTCCATCCGGCTGGATGCCACCAACACTGCACGCCCGATAGCAATACCCCGTGCCACAGCCAGACCGTGTATCGCAAATGTCAAGTCACGCTCCTTTTATGGAAGCTCATCAGATCAATCCACATGGGCTGTGTGGGTCATTCGCCCTCGCCGAACTTGTCGTTGACGAGCGCAAGCAGGGCATCCATCGCCTCTTGCTCGCGAGGCCCATCGGTATCAATCGTCACGGTCGTGCCCAAGCCTGCGGCCAGCATCATGACGCCCATGATGCTCTTGGCGTTGACCCGACGTTCACCCCTTGAAATCCAGACCTCGCACGGAAAACTACCCGCCAGCTTAGTTAGCTTGGCCGAAGCACGCGCGTGCAACCCTAACTTATTGCTGATGTTGATGCGAGTCTGAATCATGGCTTTTCCTAGTCTGTTTTTGTGGCGCAACTGTAGCAACCGGCATCACGCCCTGAGCCCCCCCCGCCAACGCACGGCTCACCATGACGTCCAACGGCTCATGGCGATACGTCATGGCGCGCAACAGCATGGGAAGATTGACGCCTGCGATCAATTTGTACTGACCGCCGTCCACCAGTTTTTGCGCGACATTGCAAGGTGTTGCACCAAACATGTCAACGGCAACTAGCGCGCTGTTCGACGGCAATAGTGACAGTGCAATTCGCGCATTGGACAAAGACTCTTCGGGGGGCACATGTGCTTGGATATCCAGCGCTGCAACCTCTCGAGCGGCATCCGGAAATACATGCAAGACACATTCACGCAAAGCACTTGCCAAGGGCGCGTGAGCAATAATCAGCAGGGAGTTGGTCGACGCGGGCATTTTGTCATTATGGCTGCAAGGGCCTTTGCTCATTGCAAGACCAGTCCCGAATAGAAGGCTTCCGTTAGTCCCTCGGGCACTGTCGGGCCTATCACCAGTGTTTGGTATACCAAGTTGTTCCGGGCAAACCACAAGCCACGCATTTCAAGCGACTCTCCGTTGGCTTGTGCTCCTTGGGCGTGCACGACGCCCGAATTCAGACGAACGCCCTGCCCCTTCAAGGTGATGTCTGTTTTGGATATCGATCGTGCTTTCGCATTTGCCAGCGTAGCGTTTTTCCAGTGAGACAACACTGCTTCAGCGTGATTGGTTTGCAACACTTCGGCCCACGCCAACGCAAATGTGACTTCGCCAGCTTTGCACCCGATCATTTTGACCATGATGGTTCCGCCCTCGGGCAAATGCAATTCGCGCTGCCCCTCGTCGGGATGGCATGGCAGCAGTATTTTCACTTGCGCGGCATCTTCTCGAACTTCCCTCCAATTGAATGTCGGACTGCAAGCTGCAATCAGCAGCAGCGAATAAACTAAAGGCTTGAATCGCGTGAGCATTCGATGATTATGATGACTTCGAAGGTTAAGACGTGCGCTTCTCTCGCCGCATTCCACCACGTTGCGATGGACGCTGCAATTTTGTAACTCCGCATTACTGCGCTGTCGTTAGCTCGATCGCAGACACTGCCACTATCTTGACCTACACCTCATGAGACGCCTGAAACTGGTATTGCTATTTCTGTTTTTCATTGCTGGGGGAGCTGCACTTCTACTTTCAAGTACGAAGACAGCACCGCCGAGTGAATTTGTCATGCTTGACGGCTCCCAAAGATCAATGACTGACTTTCACGGGAAAGTCACCCTGGTGAATTTCTGGGCAACGAGTTGTTCCACCTGTGTATCCGAAATGCCTCAGCTCACTTCGACTCACCAGAAGTACCATCCCTCCGGGTTTGACACCATCGCCGTTGCCATGAGTTACGATCCACCCAGCTACGTGGTCAACTTTGCACAAAGCAGGCAATTGCCGTTTCATATTGCTATCGACAACACGGGAAAGATTGCCAAGGACTGGTGGGATGTCAAACTGACGCCCACAAGCTACCTAACCAATAAACGTGGTGAGATTGTCAAGACCTATGTGGGAGCTCCGGACTTTGCCGAGTTGCACCAGCTGATCGAAAAGTTGCTCAAGGAAAGCTAGCAAACCATGTGGTCGGGCTTGATTCAAGTCCAACCATCCTGTTACTGCGTCCATGTCTCAAACCGTTATGTGCCAACCCGTCATCCAGTTAACCGTTGACCCTCAGGACTGGACTTCTGTACGCGAGATTTTCCAGCAGTATGCACAAACGCTTCCCATCAGTCTTGATTTTCAGGGGTTTCAGGCTGAGGTCGCCAACCTGCCGGGCGAATACTCAAGCCCCCGAGGTGCGGTAGTTGTTGCAACTGTGGACGACACCATCGCCGGATGTTGCGCTTTAAGACCATTGGATAACGTGGACTATCCCAACGCTGCGGAAATGAAACGTCTTTTCGTTCGACCTCAGTTCAGACGATACGGGTTGGGACGCCAATTGGCTCAGGCAGTTTTAGATTCTGCGACTCAAAATGGTTTTAGCTGTGTATTGCTGGACACGCTAAGTGATATGGAGGCGGCGCGCGCACTCTATGAAGATCTCGGTTTTGTAGAGATTGAACCCTACTACCACAACCCTATTCCGGGTTCACACTATCTCAAAGTCGATTTGTAATTTTGCATCGAGTTAGAGAAGAGCCACTTCAGTGGCTCCCGCTCCAAGGTATCAGCTCTGTACTTGGGTCAACATCGTGGCCGCATCACTGACTTCGAATTTCCCTGGTCCTTCGACGTTCAACTTAACGACTACACCGTCCTTAACCAGCATGGAGTAGCGGTTGCTACGTAGGCCCAGGCCCTTGCCAGTCAAATCCAGCGTCAGTCCAGTTGCCTTGGTGAAGACCGCGTCGCCATCACCCAGCATACGAACTTTTCCAACTGACTTCAGTTCACGACCCCATGCACCCATAACGAAAGCGTCATTGACGCTGACACACCAAATCTCGTCGACTCCAGCGGCACGTAGGGCATCGTAATGCTCCATGTAACCGGGAACATGTTTAGCGGAGCACGTGGGTGTAAACGCTCCAGGCAAAGCAAAGAGAGCGATAGTCTTTCCAGTTGCGCTCGCAGTCACTTCCACGGGATTTGGACCCAGGCTACATCCACCCTCGGCCGTGTCATGAAACTCCATCAAGGTTGCCGATGGGAGTTTGTCACCAATTTGAATCATGTTTACTCCAAAATTTATGAAAGTTTTTCTCGAATTCAGTGATGTGAGTTTTAATCACTTGTCGATTCTGTCATCTGAATGAAAAAGCCCGCACTAGTGCGGGCTTTTACGAGGAGAGCGGGCAGCTTAAACTGCAGCAGCTTTTTGTACCAAACGGGTCGCAACCCAGTTCTTGGTCTTAGAGATAGGACGGCTCTCGGTTATTTCGATGATGTCGCCCAGCTTGAACTCGCTCTTTTCATCATGAGCGTGATACTTGCTGGACTTACCAACGATCTTGCCATAGAGCTCGTGCTTCACACGACGCTCAATCAGCACAGTCACTGTCTTTGCGCGCTTGTCGCTGACCACCTTGCCAATCAAGGTGCGCTTGAGGGATTTTTTAGCTTCCGTCATTTATCGCTCCTTATTTGGCGGATTTTTCAGCGTTTTGCTTCTCGACAAGAATCGTCTTGGCGCGAGCAATGTCACGGCGCGCAGTGCGCAGTGTGGCTGTGTTCGAGAGTTGTTGCGTTGCTTTCTGCATACGCAGACCAAAGTGAGCCTTTTGCAACTCTTTGATCTCGGTTTGCAGACCGGCAACATCTTTTTGGCGCAGTTCAGTCGTTTTCATTGCTTCAATCTCCTGATTACTGGCCAATCATGCGGGTGACAAAAGTTGTGCGCAAAGGCAGTTTGGCGGCAGCCAAACGGAACGCTTCGCGGGCCAACTCTTCAGGCACGCCGACGATTTCAAACACGATCTTGCCTGGCTGAATCTCAGCCACGTAGTACTCTGGGTTACCTTTACCGTTACCCATACGCACTTCAGCAGGCTTCTGAGAAATCGGCTTGTCAGGAAACACCCGAATCCAGATACGACCACCACGCTTGACGTGACGGGAAATGGCACGACGAGCGGCTTCAATCTGACGTGCCGTCAGACGGCCACGATCTGTGCATTTCAGACCGAAATCACCAAACGCAACCGAGCTACCCCGTGTTGCGATGCCGGTGTTACGGCCTTTCTGCTCCTTGCGGTACTTGCGACGCGCGGGTTGCAACATATTTATTCTCCTTTGCCGTCAGCTGCTGCAGCTGGCGCGCCTACCTTGCGGACGCGCTTAACGGCGGTTTTGGATGCATCAGCCAAGGCTTCAGCCGGTTTGTCGCTGCCATCTGCAGGTGCACCTGCGGGACGACGAGCACCACGAGGTGCAGGACGATCACTGCCAGGGCGGGCGTCACGACGTGGGCCACGTGGGCGGCGCTCTTCCTCGGCACGCGGCTCAACAGCTGCGGGCAGATCGTTGCGTCCCAAGGTGTCACCCTTGTAAACCCAGACCTTCACACCAATCACACCATAGGTGGTTTTGGCTTCAGAAGTGCCGTAGTCGATATCAGCACGCAGGGTGTGGAGTGGAACGCGACCTTCGCGGTACCACTCGCAACGTGCGATTTCGATACCGTTCAGACGGCCAGACGACATGATCTTGATGCCGAGGGCACCGAGACGCATGGCGTTTTGCATGGCACGCTTCATGGCGCGACGGAACATGATGCGCTTTTCCAGCTGTTGCGTGATCGAGTCAGCAATCAGCTTGGCATCGATTTCAGGCTTGCGCACTTCCTCGATGTTCACTGCAACAGGAACGCCGAGCTGCTTGCCCAGATCGCGCTTGAGGTTTTCAATGTCTTCGCCTTTTTTACCGATCACCACACCCGGACGAGCCGAGAAAATAGTGATGCGAGCGTTCTTTGCGGGGCGTTCGATCAAAACGCGCGACACAGAAGCGTTTTTCAGCTTGGCTTTCAGGTACTCACGAACCTTGACGTCTTCGGCAAGCATGCCGGCGAAATCACGGTTGCTAGCGTACCAGCGTGATGACCAGTTACGGCTTACAGAAAGGCGAAAGCCGGTTGGGTGGATTTTTTGTCCCATATTGTCCTGGCCTCGTTCAGTTACCAACCGTCACGTACACATGGCACGTGGGTTTTCTGATTTGGTTACCACGGCCTTTTGCACGGGCCGTGAAACGACGCAGAGAAGCACCTTGCTCGACGTAGATGGTTTTCACCTTCAACTCATCGATGTCAGCGCCATCATTGTGTTCAGCATTGGCAATTGCAGACTCCAGCACCTTCTTGATGATGACAGCTGCCTTCTTTTGCGTGAACTGCAAAATATTCAGAGCCTGATCCACTTTCTTACCGCGAATCAGATCTGCGACCAGACGGCCCTTATCGACCGACAAACGAACGCCACGAAGGGTTGCACGTGTTTCCATGGTCACCTCCTTATTTCTTTTGGACTTTTTTGTCCGCCGGGTGACCCTTGAAAGTACGGGTCAGAGCGAACTCACCCAACTTGTGGCCAACCATTTGATCGGTGATGTAAACCGGCACGTGTTGCTTGCCGTTGTGCACAGCAATGGTCAAGCCGATGAACTCGGGCAGGATCATGGAGCGACGCGACCAGGTCTTGATCGGCTTCTTGTCTTTGGTCGTGACGGCCTTGTCAGCCTTGGCAACCAAGTGATGGTCAACAAACGGACCTTTTTTGAGAGAGCGAGTCATTGACTTTCCCCTTACTTCTTGCGACGCGACACGATCATGACCTGCGTGCGCTTGTTGTTGCGGGTACGGTAGCCCTTGGTCAGATTGCCCCATGGATCGACAGGATGACGGCCTTCACCGGTCTTGCCTTCACCACCACCGTGTGGGTGGTCAACAGGGTTCATCACAACACCACGAACAGTGGGACGAATACCCATCCAACGCTTGACACCAGCCTTACCCAGCTGGCGCAGGCTGTGCTCTTCGTTGGCGACTTGGCCAATAGTTGCACGGCAATCAATGTGGATCTTGCGAACTTCACCCGAGCGCATACGCACCTGGGCATAAGTGCCTTCGCGAGCCAGCAAGGTCGCAGAAGCGCCAGCAGAACGAACCACCTGAGCGCCTTTACCCACTTGCAATTCGATGCAATGAATGATCGAACCCACGGGAATGTTGCGAATCGGAAGCGTGTTACCGACACGGATCGGAGCCTCAGCACCGTTCACAATGCTTGCACCTACTTCCAGACCACGGGGGGCGATGATGTAGCGACGCTCGCCGTCGGCATAGCACACCAAGGCGATATGCGCAGAACGGTTCGGATCGTACTCAATGCGCTCAACCTTCGCAGGAATCGCGTCCTTGTTGCGGACAAAGTCGACCACACGGTAGTGATGCTTGTGACCGCCGCCCTTGTGACGGGTCGTGATGTGGCCGTTGTTGTTGCGGCCAGCCTTTTGGAACTGTGGCTCCAACAAAGCAGCATAACCCTCACCCTTGTAAAGGTGATCACGCGAAATCTTCACCACGCCACGACGGCCTGGCGAAGTTGGTTTCATTTTGATGACTGCCATGATTAAGCTGCCTCCCCACCCAGGTTCAATTCCTGACCTGGTTTGAGCGTCACATAAGCCTTGCGAACGTTGTCACGACGGCCTACAGACTTGCCAAAACGCTTGGTCTTACCCTTGGTATTCACAACAGAAACACCTTTGACTTCGACCTTGAACATCAGTTCAACTGCGGCCTTGATCTCGTACTTGGTGGCGTCTTGCAGGACCTTGAAAGTCACTGCATTGCTTTTCTCAGCAACCATGGTGGCCTTTTCGGACACGATGGGAGCAACCAAGACTTGCATCAAACGACCTTCTTCAAATTTCATGGCGCTCATGCAAACATCTCCTTGAGCTTGTCCATGGCGGCCTTGGTCACCAATACCTTACGGTAGTGAACCAATGACACCGGATCAGCGTAACGCGGCTCAACAACCAGGACATTCACCAAGTTGCGGGAGGCCAGATAAAGGTTTTCATCAACCTCATCAGCAATCACCATCACCGAGTCAAGATTCATAGCCTTGAACTTGGCAGCCAAAGTCTTGGTCTTGGGAGATTCAACTTTCAGCGAATCAACCACAGCCAGACGACCCTCACGAGCCAACTGCGACAAGATGGAGGCCATACCGGCGCGGTACATCTTTTTGTTGATCTTCTGGGCAAAATTCTCGTCGGGCATGTTCGGGAAAATCCGACCACCTCCGCGCCACAGGGGCGACGACGTCATACCAGCACGTGCGCGGCCGGTACCTTTTTGCTTGAAAGGCTTCTTGGTGGAGTGCTTGACTTGCTCGCGGTCTTTTTGGGCACGGGTGCCCTGACGCGCGTTGGCTTGGAAAGCCACCACGACCTGGTGAACCAGATCTTCGTTATAAGCGCGACCAAACACAGCCTCGGACACTTCCAGCGTGGAAGTTGCCTGACCTTGGTCATTCAGGAGTTCGAGCTGCATCAGTTCGCCCCTTTCGCAGATTCATTCTTGGCCTTGACCTTGACGGCAGGGCGAACAGTGACAAAACCACCTGATGCACCCGGGATTGCACCCTTGATCAACAAGAGCTGACGGGCCTCATCGATGCGAATCACATCCAGATTCTGGATAGTCTTGGTGACATCACCCAGATGACCCGTCATACGCTTACCAGGGAACACGCGACCAGGGTCCTGCGCCATACCAATGGAGCCAGGCACGTTGTGCGAACGGCTGTTACCGTGCGATGCGCGCTGAGAACTCATGTTGTGACGCTTGATCGTGCCAGCGTAGCCCTTACCGATAGATGTACCTTGCACATCCACCTTTTGACCGACTGCAAACACAGAAGCGACAGGAACAACTGCGCCGGCTGCATATTGCGCGGCAGCGTCAGCGGTCACACGGAACTCCTGGATGATTTCGCCAGCTTCAACACCAGCTTTTGCCAGATGACCAGCCTGAGGCTTGGTCACGCGGGACGCCTTACGCGAACCAAATGTCACCTGCAAGGCAACATAGCCGTCGTTATCCTGGGTCTTGACCTGGGTGACACGGTTGTTTGACACATCTACCACCGTGACAGGAACCGCATCCCCGTCGTCAGTGAACAAACGCATCATGCCAACCTTGCGCCCCAGCAACCCTAAGCGATTGCTTTGACTCATTGTTTTCTCCGTAATCCTTACCGCCCTAACTTCAATTGGTTAAGTCGTTTTTTGTGTAAGGCACTGTTGATAAAAGCTCATCACCAAAATGTGAAGAGCCTGCGAGTATAGCGCGACCTTGTTTTTTCAACAAGGCCCGCTTACTCAACTTTCGGGGATGTGGTTGAAAACAACAACATCCCACCTATTGCAAATTACTGCAATTTGATCTCGACATCCACACCTGCAGGCAAATCGAGCTTCATCAGGGCGTCAACCGTTTTATCGGTTGGGTCCACGATGTCCATCAAGCGCTGATGCGTACGAATTTCAAACTGATCGCGACTCGTCTTGTTGACGTGAGGCGAACGCAGAATGTCGAAACGCTTCATGCGGGTTGGCAGTGGCACAGGGCCCTTGACAATCGCACCGGTGCGCTTGGCGGTGTCTACGATTTCAGCTGCCGACTGGTCGATCAGCTTGTAGTCAAACGCCTTCAGGCGAATGCGGATTTTTTGCTTGGCTGCCATGATCTTTCCTTTTGTAGTGGTGATCAGGCAATGATCTTCGCGACCACACCAGCGCCAACGGTCTTGCCGCCTTCGCGAATGGCGAAACGCAGGCCTTCTTCCATGGCGATCGGGGCAATCAGCTTCACTGTGATGGAGACGTTGTCGCCAGGCATCACCATTTCCTTGCCTTCTGGCAACTCGATGGCACCGGTTACGTCCGTGGTACGGAAGTAGAACTGGGGACGGTAGTTGTTGAAGAAGGGGGTGTGACGAC
>JBEEJZ010000168.1:0-5620 GCA_041168905.1 Pseudomonadota bacterium
GGGAAGGTCTCCAGCACGCGCTCGTAGGTCCAGCCCCGGCCGGTGTCGCTGGCCGGGCGGGCGGCCATGATCAGGTTTTCGCGCACGGTGAGGTTGGGGAAAACACCCCGGCCCTCCGGGACGTAAGCAACGCCACGCCGAGCGACTTCATGGGGCTGGGCTTTGGAGATGTCCTGCCCGAAAAGTTGGATGAGCCCATCGCGCTGGGTGACATGGCCCAGCAGGGTGCGGATCAGCGTGCTCTTGCCCATGCCGTTGCGGCCCAGCAAGCCCACGGTTTCGCCACGCGCGATTTGGAGATCGATGCCGTGCAGCACATGGCTGGAGCCATACCAGGCGTGGATGCCCCGGGCTTGCAGGATGGGGTCGTTCATGCTGGTGCTCATGTCAGTGTCCTCCCAGGTAGGCCACCTGGACCTCGGGGCTGTTGCGCACAAAGTCCGGGGTGCCAGATGCGATGACCGCACCATTCACCATCACGGTGATGCAGTCGGCCACCTTGAAGACGGCGTCCATGTCGTGCTCCACCAGCAAGATGGCGTGGTCAGATTTCAACTCTTGCAGCAGGGCCAGCATGCGGGCCGTTTCTTCGGCGCCCATGCCGGCCAGGGGCTCATCCAGCAACAGCACTTGAGGGCTGGTGGCCAGGCACATGGCGATTTCCAGTTGCCGCTTCTGGCCGTGGCTCAGCAGGCCCGCTGGCCGCTCCAGAAACTCCTGCAAGCCAGCGCGGCTGGCCGCTTGCTGCGCTGCCGCCACGCTGTCGGCGCAGCGGCTGGCGTCTTGCCACCAGAGCCAGGCCTTGGGTGTGCGGGCCTGGGCGGCCAGTCGGCAGTTTTCAAGTACGGTGAAGGTGGGATAAATGGTGTTGCGCTGGTAGCTGCGGCCCAAGCCTGCGCGCGCGCGCCTGGGCTGGGTCCACTGCGTCACGTCTTGCCCCATCAGCTCGACAGTGCCTTCGGAAGGGGGGATTTCGCCCGACAGGATATTGATCAGGGTGGACTTGCCTGCACCGTTGGTGCCGATCACAGCATGCACCGTGCCACGCTCCAGTGCCAGCGATACCTCATTCACGGCCACGAGACCGCCCCAGCGGCGAGTGATATTCGTCCCACGCAATAAAACTTCAGGCGCGCTCATCTTCTACCTCCAGCATTTCGGCGCGGCGCGAACTGCGTCCCACCAGGCGCTCTTTCCACTGGCCTGGTACACCCACCAAGCCCCGCGGCAGCAGGGCCACACTGGCAATGATGCTCAAACCCAAACCCAGTTGCCAGTGCTGGGCAAACTCGCCAAAGATGGCCTCGGATTTGAAAAGCTCCTGCAGCAAGGCAAATGCAAAGGCTCCGATCAACGCACCCCGCAAATGGCCGATGCCACCCAGGATTAGCATGATGAGCACGGCGCCCGACAAATGCCAGCTCATCATTTCCGGATTCACATAGCCGTCTTTCACCGCAAACAGGAAGCCCGCCAAACCGGCAATGCCGCCCGAAATGGTGAAGGCGGCCAGTTTGTAGGGGTAGGTCGCAAAACCCGTGGCACGCATGCGCTGCTCGTTCACACGTATGCCGGCCAGTGCGCGGCCAAAGCGCGAACGCGCCAGCAGGGCCAGAAAGACAAACACCAGCGCCAGCATGGCCAGGGTGAAGCCGTACAGCACCCCTTGCTTGTCCAGATCAATCCAGCTGCCCAAGGTAGGCTTGACATTGAGATAGATGCCATCGGTGCCTCCGCCCAGCGGCGTGTCGTGCACCACGTAGTAAGCCATTTGCGCAAAGGCCAAGGTCACCATGATGAAGTACACGCCCTTGGTGCGCAGGGACAAAGCCCCTACCACCAGGGCATATGCCGCTGAAATGAGCACCGACGCGGGCAGCAGCCAGAGAAGCGATGCGGGCTCACTTTCGGGCGACATCAACACGGCCGTGTAGGCACCAATGCCGAAAAACGCGGCGTGGCCAAAGCAGACCAGGCCAGTACCACCGACCAGCAGCTCCAGGCTGAGGGCGAACATGGCGTACACCATGATCTTGTTCACCAGGTCCATGCCGAAGTTGCCACCGATCAACGGGTACACGGCCAGTGCGGCAAACGCCAGGACCACAAATGTCAATTTGGAAGAGTGGGGGGAGGTCATCATGTCAGCCCGCCTTGAACAGGCCATCGGGTTTCCATAGCAGGATCAGTGCCATCAGCACATACACCAGCACGCCAGCTGCCTGGGGCAGCAGCACTTTGCCAAAGGTGTCTACCAAGCCGATCAACAAAGCTGCCAGCAAGGCACCCCGAATGGAGCCGATGCCGCCTATCACCACCACCACAAAGCAGATGATGAGAACGCTGTTGCCCATGCCGGGGTAGACCGACGACACTGGTGCCGCCACCATACCGGCCAGCACCGCGATGGCCACACCAGCTGCAAACACCACGCGGTAAAGAAACTTGATGTCGATGCCCAGCGACTGCACCATTTCACGGTTGGTGCTGCCGGCGCGGATCATCATGCCCAGCCGGGTCCGGCTGAACACAAAGTACATACCCAGTGCCAGCGCCAGGCAAACGCCCGACACAAACAGCCGGTAGACCGGGTAGGTCATCACGTCGCCCAGCGCCAGCGAGCCATTGAGCCATTCAGGGGGCTGCACGCCATGCACGTCGTTGCCCAGCAAGATGCTGCGCAGCTCTTCAAACACCAGAATCAGGCCGTAGGTCATCAGCACCTGCTGCAGGTGTTCGCGCTCATACAAAAAGCTGAAAAACACCCACTCCAGCACATAGCCCAGGATGACGGCCAGCACCATGCCAACCAGCAGCGTGGCAAAAAAACCGCCGCCAAAGGTGCTGTTGACGATGGGCGCCAGGGCGTAGGCCATGTAGGCGCCGATCATGTAAAAACTGCCATGGGCGAGGTTGATCACGCCCATGATGCCGAAGATCAGCGTCAGGCCCGACGCCACCAGGAACAGCAGCAAGCCATATTGAAGTGCATTGAGGCACTGAATCAGAAAGATGGAGAAATCCATAGTTTTCGTCTGGCTGTGTGCTGTCCTTGGTGGGCGTCGGCTGTCGCTTTTTACGGCTTACATGCGGCAGCCGCGTGCCGGGTCAGCCAGGGCCTTGCTGGCAATTCCGACAAGTTTGTTTTCCTTGCCTACCACCTGACGCAGGTAAAAGTCCTGCACCGGGTTGTGGGCCTTGGATAAGGTGAAAGTCCCGCGAGGACTGTCGATCTTGGCTTTTTCGACCGCTGCAGCGAACTCGGCCTTCTTGCTGACGTCCCCCTTGGCCGCATTCAGGCCGATGCTCAGGATCTGGGCAGCGTCATAGCCCTGAACGGCATAGACATCGGGTTGCAGCTTGAAGGTCTTGGCATAGGCCAGGCGGAAGGCGTTGTCGCGTGTCGTGTTCATGCTGTCGGCATAGTGCAGGGCGGTGAACAGGCCTTCGGCGTCAGCGCCCTGGGCGTCCAGCGTGCCGTCGGTCAGGAAGCCAGGGCCATACAGCGGAATGGTTTTCTTCAGGCCAGCGGCGGCGTAGTCCTTCACGAACTTGACCGCACCGCTACCGGCGAAGAAGGTGTACACGGCGTCCGGCTTGCTTGCAGCGATTTCGGTCAGCAGCGCCTGGAATTCCACGTTGGGGAAAGGCAGGCTGAGTTCCTTGACGACCGAGCCACCGCCTTTTTCAAAGGCTTCCTTGAAACCACTCACCGACTCGTCGCCCGCAGCGTATTTCCAGGTGATGGTCACAGCCTTCTTGTGGCCCTTCTTGGCGGCCACTTCGCCGATTGCGTAGGCGGGTTGGGAGTTCGAGAACGAGCTGCGGAAGATGTTGGGGGCACACATGGCGCCGGTGATGATGTTGGCGCCTCCGTTGGGCACGATCAGCAGGGTGCCGGTGTCCTTGGCGACCTTGGCCATGGCGGTGGCCACGCCGGAATGCACCGAGCCGATCAGCACATCCACGTTGTCGCGCTTGATGAGCTTGTTGACGTTGTCCGTGGCCTTGGAGGGGTCCGATTCGTCGTCTACCTTCACATACTCCACCTCTCGGCCCGCAATCTTGCCACCCTGCTCGGTGACTTGCAGCCGGAAGCCGTTTTCAATGGCAATGCCCAGTGCGGCATAGGCACCGGTATAGGGCAACATCAGACCGACCTTGAGTTTGGCCGGGGTTTGGGCGCCGGCCGAAACCGCGCACAGCAAGGCTGCGCCTGCCAGGAATGTCAATTTGAACTTGCTCATGTGTGTCTCCTAAGACTGCTTTTGGAAAAAAAGACCCACGGCCTGTATCAGGCTGTCGGTTTGGTCGCGGTGCGGGGAATGGCCACAGTGGGCCAATTCAAGTAACTCGGCTTGTGGCGCGCATCGGGCAATACCCCGAATTTGCTCCAGCGTGCCGTACTCGTCGTCCAGCCCCTGCACGGCAAGTATCGGGCAGGCGATGGCGTCCAGCTCTGCATCGATGCGCCAATTTTTGAAGTCGGGATGCAGCCAGATGTCGTTCCAGCCCCAGAAGGCGGAGTCGGGGTTGTCGTGGTGGCGAGCCAGGCGCTGGCGCAGATCGGTGCTCAGGTAGGCTTGCCGCGCCTGCGCAATGCTGCTAACCGTGATGTCCTCCACCAGGATGTGCGGCGCCAACACCACCAATGCCGCCACGCGTTCAGGAAAATGCGCCGCGTGCAGCAGGGAGATGGAACCCCCATCACTGTGCCCGAACAGCCAGATGGGCTTTGCCTGTGCATCGATTTCCAGCGCCTGCAGCAGGGCCGGCAAAACCTCGTCTGCCTGGCGGTGCATGAAGTTCGGGCACCAGGCCAGGTTGGCGGGCCGCGGCGTGGAACTGCCGTAGCCTGGGCGCGAATACACCAGCCCCCTCACGCCCAGTGCCGTGCACAACCTGTGAGGGAAGTCCCGCCACATCGACACCGAGCCCAGCCCTTCGTGCAAGAACACCATCAGCGATGATTGCGCATCGACGCTGCCGACCCACTGATACTCGATGCGGGTGTCCTGGCCGGCCCAGGAAACGGTGGCAAAGGACGTGACGGCGCTCATGCGCTGTGGGCTTCCTGTTCGCGCAGCCGGAACCGCTGGATCTTGCCGGTGGCAGTTTTGGGCAAATCCGCCACAAATTCGATGAAGCGCGGGTACTTGTAGGGGGCCAGACGGTCTTTTACAAACACCTTCAGGTCGGCCTCGGACACGCTTTGCCCAGCCTTCAGCACGACAAAAGCCTTGGTCTTGGTCAGGCCGTCGGCGTCTTCCTTGCCGATGACAGCGGCCTCCAGCACGGCGGGGTGTTGCACCAGCGTGGCCTCGACCTCAAACGGCGAGACGTAAATGCCGCTGACCTTGAGCATGTCGTCGCTTCGGCCGCTGTAGGTGTAGGTGCCGTCGGCATTGCGTACGTACTTGTCGCCACTCTTGGTCCAGCCGCCTTGAAAGGTCTCGCGTGACTTCACGCGGTTGCCCCAGTACATCATCGCGCTGGAGGGACCGTGGATGTAAAGGTCGCCCGGTTCGCCGTCGGGCACGGCCTGGCCGTCTTCGCCGCGCAGTTCGATTTCATAGCCTGGCACTGGCCAGCCAGTGGTGCCGTAGCGCACAGCCTCGGG
>JBEEJZ010000169.1:0-11844 GCA_041168905.1 Pseudomonadota bacterium
TGACGAAATCAAGTTTGGCGACAACGACACACTGGGTGCCTTGGTTGCCAATTTGGTTGAGGCTGATGTCTTGGTGATTCTTACGGATCAAAAAGGTTTGTACACCGCCGATCCTCGCAAAGACCCCTCAGCTCAGTTTGTGCATGACGCTGAGGCTGGGGATGGCGCCCTCGAGGTGATGGCGGGTGGCGCTGGCTCGAGCATTGGCCGTGGCGGCATGCTGACCAAAATTCTGGCAGCCAAGCGTGCCGCTGGGTCGGGTGCTTCAACGGTGATTGCCTGGGGGCGAGAGCCTGACGCCCTGCTACGCCTGTCGCGCGGTGAGCAGATAGGTACTCAGCTCAGGGCGAAAACCCTGAAAAATCAGGCCCGCAAGCAATGGATGGCCGACCATCTTCAATTGCGCGGTGCTGTGGTTGTGGATGCAGGTGCGGCGCTTAAGCTCAAAGAAGAGGGCAAGAGTCTGCTTCCCATCGGTATGACCCATGTCGAGGGAGATTTTTCCAGGGGCGATGTGATTGCGGTGCGCGACCACGCCGGTTTGGAGATCGCACGCGGTCTGGCCAATTACGCCAGTGCCGAGGCCCGCCTGTTGTGCCGCAAACCCTCTTCGGAATTTCAAAAGCTTCTGGGTTACGCGGCTGAGCCTGAAATGCTGCACCGGGACAACATGGTGCTGACCCGCTGACAAAAGCGCACATCGGTGGACTACCGATGCACGCACGATTCAACTATCGACTGGCGAGGTCGGTTTGAGCCTGATCAGGCGAGCTGGTGCCTGGGTCTGGTTCGAAAGTTGCTCCGGGTGGCAATTCGATATGGACGTTCTTGAGCAAGTGCCCGGGCTCATGTTCACGTGAACGACTGCCTTGCCGAAGGAATCGGTTTCGGGTGTCTGTACGCGGCAGAAAGCGAGCCAGCTCGGTCAAGGCCATTTCATAGACCCCGCGCTTGAACTCCACCACCGCGTCTAGCGGCACCCAGTAGTCGTTCCAACGCCAGGCATCGAACTCGGGATGATCTGTTGCGCGCAAATTCAAATCCCAGTCGTGGCCGACGAGCTGCAACAGAAACCAGATCTGCTTCTGGCCTTTGTAGTGGCCGCGTGCGTCGCGACGTATGTATCGGTCCGGCACCTCGTAGCGCAACCAATCCCGGGTTCTGGCCACAATGCTCACGTGCTCCGGCTGGAGTCCCACTTCTTCGTGCAGTTCGCGGAACATGGCTTGTTCGGGAGTTTCCCCCCGGTCTATGCCACCCTGCGGAAATTGCCAAGAGTGAGTACGGATGCGCTTGCCCCAAAAAACCTGGTTTCTCTGGTTGAACAGGATGATGCCGACATTCGGCCTGAAGCCGTCTCGGTCGAGCATAATCAAACCCCAAATTTTTAAATTGTGGCCATTATGCACAGCGCAAGCTGTACTTCAAGGACCTTGCCCCTGCTGGCCGGTCCACTGGCCCGATGCACGAGCCCAGTCTGTACATGAAAGCCTCCCAATTCCTTATCACCACCCTGAAAGAAGCCCCTGCGGATGCTGAAGTTGTCAGCTACAAGCTGATGATGCGCGCAGGCATGATCAAAAAACTGGGTGCCGGCATTTACACCTATATGCCCATGGGTTTGCGGGTGATACGCAAGGTCGAAGCCATCGTTCGGGAGGAAATGAACCGGGCAGGCGCTGTAGAACTCTCGATGCCAGTTATTCAGCCCGCGGAACTTTGGCAGGAGACGGGCCGTTTTGGCAAGATGGGGCCGGAGCTGTTGCGCATCAAAGATCGCCATGCGCGTGATTTTGTGGTGCAGCCAACCAGCGAAGAGGTCGTTACTGACATCGCGCGGCAGGAAATCAAAAGTTACAAACAACTGCCCAAGAATTTGTATCAAATTCAAACCAAGTTCCGTGATGAGCGTCGTCCGCGGTTTGGTTTGATGCGCGGTCGTGAATTCATCATGAAGGATGCATACAGCTTTGACCGCGACCAGACCGCTGCCAAGGCCAGTTACCAGGTCATGGCGCAGGCCTACCGCAAGATTTTTGATCGTTTTGGCTTGACGTACCGGGCGGTTGCTGCCGACAGCGGCGCGATTGGCGGTGATTTGAGCGAGGAGTTTCAGGTCATTGCAGCCACAGGTGAAGACGCCATCGTTTACTGCCCGACCAGTGATTACGCCGCTAACCTTGAAAAAGCCGAAGCGCTGGCGCCTACCCTTGGCAGGCCCGAGCCCTCACAGCCACTCACCAAGACCTCGACGCCAGGCAAGAGCACCTGTGCCGACGTGGCCGAGTTACTGCAGTTGCCCTTGAACCGCACAATCAAGTCGCTGGTGCTGGCCACGGACCAGCTCGATGACGAGGGCGTTGTGGTTAAAACTCGTGTTTGGCTGCTGCTGCTGCGCGGTGATCACGACATGAACGAGGTCAAGGTCGGCAAGCTGGAAGGTCTGGCGGACTTCCGTTTTGCGACCCTCCCAGAGATCGAGTCCCACTTCGGCTGCAAGCCCGGCTACCTGGGGCCACTGGGTTTGCTTAAGCCTGTTTCCATCGTGGCTGACCGGGATACGGCCGTCATGGCAGACTGGGTTTGTGGTGCCAATGAGCCTGATTTCCACATGACTGGTGTGAATTGGGAGCGCGATGTTTTCCCGACCCTCGCTGCCGGAGAGTCTGACGTGCGAGTGGCTGACATTCGCAATGTGGTGGCGGGGGACGCCTCGCCAGACGGCAAAGGCGTCTTGGCGATTGAGCGCGGCATCGAGGTGGGCCATGTGTTCTATCTGGGCACCAAATACAGCCGTGCCATGAACGCCACGTTCCTGGATGTCAATGGCAAACCGCAGTTCATGGAGATGGGCTGCTACGGCATCGGCATTACACGGCTTCCGGCTGCTGCCATTGAGCAAAATCACGACGATCGCGGCATCATTTGGCCAGATGCGCTGGCGCCTTTCACGGTGGTGGTGTGCCCTATCAGCCCTGATCGCAGTCCGGAGGTCAAGGCGGCCGCCGACAAGCTTTACGCCGATTTGTTGCAGGCCGGCGTGGACGTCATTCTGGATGATCGCGGCGAGCGTCCGGGAGCGATGTTTGCGGACTGGGAGTTGATAGGCGTGCCGCACCGGGTGACGATAGGGGACCGCGGTCTGAAGGACGGCGTGGTGGAGTACCAGCATCGCCGCGACAGCGAGGCCAGCAAGGTGCCTGTGGCGGAGATCCTGGACAAGATCCGCGAACGTTTGTCGACATGAACCTGCGGGGCGGCGTGCAAGCGCCTGCCTCCAGGCGCGCTTTTTTGGGTTGGTCTGTCGCGGCCGCCGGCGGGGCGTGGGCACCACAGGCTCAGGCCGGCAGTCAGCTGGAGGAGCCGTTAGCAGATGCGGTGCGCACTGCATTGAGCAGCGCTGTGAACAATGCTGCTCCACCCGTGCCCGATTTCGTGGACACGCCGTCCCGACTGGCTTACCTGCGCTGGCTGGGTGCCACCAGTGAAAAGCTCAAAAAACAAAAGCCTGAATGGCACATCCGCAAGGAGTTTTTGCAGACTCTGTGGTACGAGAGCCGTCGCGCGGGTCTGGACACCGCCTTGGTGCTTGGCTTGGTGCAGGTGGAAAGCAACTTTCGAAAATTCGCTGTTTCCAGTGCCGGCGCGCGCGGTTACATGCAGGTGATGCCGTTCTGGAGCCGCGTTTTGGGCAATGGAGACGCATCAACTCTCTTCAACATGCAAACCAACTTGCGATTTGGTTGCGTGATCCTGCGGCACTACCTGGACCGCGAGCGCGGTGATTTGTTTCTTGCGCTAGGGCGCTACAACGGCTCCCGCGGAAAAGCGCCTTATCCCAACGCTGTGCTGGGCGCAAAAAAGAAGTGGGAGTTTTCCGCGCCCTGAGTGGGGTCAGGCTTGGGTGCCCAGGACCTGAGCCAGCTCGCCGCTTTCGTACATCTCCATCATGATGTCCGAGCCGCCGATGAATTCGCCCTTGACGTAGAGCTGGGGGATGGTGGGCCAGTTGCTGTATTCCTTGATGCCTTGGCGAATTTCCTGATCCTCCAGCACGTTCACGGTTTTGACCGTCCGGGTGTCGACGCCGCAAGCCTTCAGGATCTGAATGGCGCGACCGGAGAAGCCGCACTGCGGAAAGCTGGCGTTGCCTTTCATGAATAGCAATATTTCGTTGCCCTTGACCAGTTGGTCGATGCGCTGTTGGGTGTCACTCATGGTGGTTTCTTTCAATAAATCGGGCTCCAAGGCCCGGGATCATGGTGGATTATTTCATCGCCTCGATATACCCGTGATGCGAGCGTGAACTTTCAATCGGTCGCAAGCCACATTCCACCGCTGCATCGTTCTATGCCCGCCAGGTCCCGGCGTGACTGCACCTGACTGAAACCCGCTGCCAGCAGCAGCTCACGTACTGCCGCGGCCTGCTGGTAGCCGTGTTCCAGTACCAGCCAGCCCTGGTCCCGGAGATGGATTCGCGCCTGGCTAATGATGTGGCGTAAATCATCCAGACCGTCCGCGCCGGCGACCAACGCCTGCAGTGGTTCGTGGGTCAGCGCCGCCAAGTGTGGGTCATCGACTTCGATGTAAGGCGGGTTCGACGCAATCAGGCCGAAGCGCAGAGTCGGGTCGGGCTCGAGCCTAAGTCCGCTGAGCCAGAACCCTTGGTGAAACTGTATGCTCAAACCCAGATTCGCGGCATTGGCTTGGGCCACGGCCAGGGCATCGGCGCTGGCGTCCAGCGCATGGACATCCCAATCCGGTCTGGCATGCTTGAGCGCCAGTGCGATGGCGCCGCTGCCGGTGCCCAGGTCGATCACGCGGGCATTTTTTTGCGGCATCAGTTCCAGGGCCCAGTCCACCAGGGTTTCGGTGTCCGGTCGAGGCACCAGCACACGGGCGTCCACCCGCAGTGGCAATCCAAAAAACTCTTTCGTACCCGTGATGTAAGCCAGTGGTTCTCCCTGCGCTCTGCGCTTTGCGTCGGTCAGGAAGCGCTCCGCCACGTTGTTAGCCAGCTCTTCATCGTCGTGTGCCAGCAGCCAGGCCCGGCGAGTCTCGTCCAGGCCCAGGGCATGCAGCATCAGCAGCTGCAGGTCCAGTCTGTCCAGGCCCATGGCGCGGCCTTCGGCCAGGGCCTCGCCGACCGTCCTTTGGGGCGTGTGTTGAGGTGATGACAGATTCAAGGTGCAGCCCTCAGTCGCCCGATGCCAGGGCCAGCTCGGCCAGTTGTTCGGCCTCCCTAGCCAGCGTCATGGCGTGCACCACATCGCCCAGATCACCTTCCATGATGGTGAGCAGTTTGTAGAGCGTGAGGTTGACGCGGTGATCAGTCAACCGGCCTTGTGGAAAGTTATAGGTGCGGATGCGGTCGCTGCGATCACCGCTGCCGATCAGCCCCCTGCGTTGCTCGGCATCTTTGGCGGCCCGTTCCGATCGGTCTTTTTCCTGGATGCGAGCCGACAGCACCTGCATGGCCTTGGCCTTGTTGCGGTGCTGGCTGCGGTCATCCTGGCATTCGGCCACGATGCCGGTGGGAATGTGCGTGATGCGCACGGCAGAGTCGGTCTTGTTGATGTGCTGGCCACCGGCGCCGCTGGCACGGTAGGTGTCGATACGCAGATCAGCCGGGTTGATTTGCACGGCCACGGTTTCGTCCGGTTCTGCCAGCACCGCCACGGTGCAGGCGCTGGTATGTATGCGGCCCTGGGTTTCGGTCGCTGGCACCCGCTGTACCCGGTGGCCCCCCGACTCGAACTTGAGCTTGCCGTACACACCCTCACCTTCGATGCGCAAAACGACTTCTTTGTAGCCGCCCAGCTCGCTGGCAGATTCACTCATGATCTCGGTTTTCCAGCCCAGTGTGTCGCAGTAGCGCGTGTACATGCGCAAAAGGTCACCTGCGAACAGGGCCGATTCATCGCCACCGGTGCCCGCGCGAATTTCCAGAAACGCGTTTCGGCCATCGTCCGGGTCCTTGGGAAGCAGCAGGCGCTGCAGTTCATCTTCCAGCTGGACCAATTCGGCTTGCGCAGCGTCGATTTCCTCTTGCGCCATATCGGCCATCTCTGGGTCTGTCAGCATGTCCCGGGCTGAGCTCAGATCCACCTCTCGTTGCTGGTAGCGCAGATAGCGGCCTGCGATTTGCGTGACTTCGGAGTGCTCGCGCGACAGCACCAGGAATTGGCTCATGTCCGTCATGATGTCTTCCCGCGACAACAAAAACTCCAACTCTCCCAAGCGGGCGGCAAATCGTTCGAGGCGGTGACGGAGGAAGGGTTTCATGGTGTGGGGTGCCGGATGCGGTTGGCTTGAGCGAGTGGCTGATCTCACTGGACCAGCAGGGTGTTTGCCTGGCTCTCATTGGCCTGGCAGAGCCGAGATAAGGCCGCTAACGCTCGCCACGCAAGAAAAAGTGCTGAATGGCCGTGCTGGCGCGTTCTCTGGCATCAGCATCTGCATTGCGCAGTTCGGCCATGGCGCCATGCAGCATTTTTTGGGTCAGGCCCTTGGACAGAGCTTCCAGTACCGCCTCGACATCCTCACCCTTGGCCAGCAGGCGCCTGGCGCGTGTCAGCTCGGCGTTGCGCCACTCGTCAGCCTGCGCGTTGAGTTGTTGAATCAACGGCACTGCGCTACGCTGATCCATCCAGTGCATGAAGTTTTGCACACCCGTCTCAATAATGGCCTCGGCCTGCGCGACCGCAGCTTGCCGGTTCGCCTGGCCTGTTTGCACGACTTTGGCAAGGTCGTCGACGGTGTACAGGTACACGTCATCCAGTGCTTTGACCTCGGGTTCGATGTCGCGCGGCACAGCCAGGTCCACCATGAACATGGGGCGGTGACGGCGGGCCTTGAGTGCGCGTTCCACAGCGCCCAGTCCGATGATGGGCAAGGTGCTGGCCGTGCAGCTGATGACCGCATCAAATTCGTGCAAGCGGTCGGGCAGGTCCGCCAAGCGCATGACCTCAGCACCAAAACGACTGGCGAGTTTTTCGCCGCGTTCCAGCGTGCGATTGGCAATCGCCATCCCCTTGGGGTCGCGCGCTGCGAAGTGGGTGGCAGCCAGCTCGATCATCTCGCCTGCACCCACAAACAAGAGCTTGATTTGCCCTAAATCCTCGAACAGCTGGCCGGCGAGGCGCACTGCCGCAGCTGCCATGCTGATTGAATGGGCACCAATTTCCGTCGAGCTACGGACCTCTTTAGCCACGGCAAAAGAGCGCTGAAACAACTGGTTGAGTGTGGTGCCTAATGCGCCCGCTTGGTTGGCGGCACGTACGGCGTCTTTCATTTGCCCCAGGATTTGGGGCTCGCCCAGCACCATGGAGTCCAGACCACTGGCTACGCGAAAGGCATGGCGCGCAACCCAACCGTCTTCCAGGGTGTAGGCATGTGAGCGCAAAAGGGCAGGGGATACACCGCCAGACTGCGCCAGCCAGTCCAAAGTGTGGTCCAGGGCCTGTTGATCCCCAGCACAGTAAATCTCGGTGCGGTTGCAGGTGGAGATGATGGCCGCTTCCGGGCTGGCCAGACTCTCGCGCAAGCTATGCAGTGTGGGCTCGATTTGGGGCAGAGCAAAGGCGAACCGACCACGCAAGTCGAGCGGTGCGGTGTGATGATTGATGCCTAGTGCCCAAACTGCCATGAGCAAATTATAAAATTTGCTGGGTCTGCTCTCTCCCTCACCGATGTCAATGCCATGGGGCCCCTGGATTTTTTGTTGCACCTGCTAAATTTGGTGGCGCCAGCCCTGGGGGTCGCCGTACTCCTGCCTTGGACGGCGCGCTGGGTCCTCGGGGCCTCCGCTGTTGCGTTGCCCTGGTTCAAGCAGGTCGCCATCCTTGGTGCAGTGGGTAGCCTGGTCTTGTTGACGGGCCTGTGGCTACTGGGGCGCGATGCCAAGATGATGAGCTACGCCGCTTTGGTCCTGGCGAGTGCGACCAGCCAGCTGCTCATGAGCCGATCAATTCGGCGATAGATCCGGTGGGAACAGGTCTACCCTGTCTGTGATGATGCCGTCGGTACCCAGCCTTTTCAGTCTGTGGACATCCTCGATGGTATTGACGGTGTAACTCAAGCAACGCCACCCGGCAGACTGGGCCAGTTTGACGAGCCCCTCGTCCCACAGTGTGTGGCGAAGTACCAATGCAGCCAAGTCCAGCCCATGCGCGACCTTTTGCCAGCCGGTCCACAAGTCATTCAGCAGCAGGGCGCGCGGCAACTGGGGCGCGGAAGCTCTGGCTCCCTGTAGAGATTCGGGTTCAAATGAACTGAGCAACGGTGGCGGGGCCGAATTCGGGTGGGTGCCTTGCCACAGGTGCTGACTGATACGGGCCACCACCTCGCCTGTGTGTCGCTCGGTTCCAGGTGTCGGTTTGATTTCCAGATTCACGGCCAGTTGGCGTTCCAGACAAAAACGGGCGATGTCTTCCAGCGCTGCCAAGGGTTCAGCGCGATGGGCCGCGCTGTGCCAGGCGCCTGCGTCTAATTGGGACAGAACCGACCACACATGGTCGCTACCTACTGCACTGACGTTGACACCCAGCACCTGGGCCGCGTTGGTGGTACGTGCCAAAGTTGTGTCGTGCATCAGGAAAGGGACACCGTCTGCACTGAGTTTGACGTCGCATTCAAACATCCGATAGCCGAGGCTTGCGCCGAGCTTAAAGGCGCTCAGAGTGTTTTCCGGAGCCAATTGTCCAGCGCCACGGTGCGCAATCCAGAAGGGGTAGGGCCAGGGTTTTGGGGGCATGGTGGCATTGTGCTGGCCTTTGCCTGGGTGCCCATGGGCGCAGTGCGTGATTGCTGCGCTGCGGTAACATCTCGGGCCAGTCGCTGTGTACTGCCTGCAGCGTTCTGGCTGACACCTCAGAACACATGAACGCACCGACCCCGCACAATTTCCTCCTGGCACCCGCTGGTGACGACGCCGCGCACGCTCACGAGCGCATCCGCGAAATTCCTTACAACTACACCTCTTTCTCTGACCGCGAAATCGTCATTCGCCTGCTGGGGGGACGCGCTTGGGAGGTGCTCAACCGCCTTCGGGATGAGCGCCGAACCGGGCGGTCTGCGCGCATGCTGTACGAGGTGCTGGGTGATATCTGGGTGGTGCAGCGCAATCCATACCTGCAGGATGACCTGCTGGATAACCCCAAACGCCGCAGTCAGCTGGTGGATGCGCTGCGTCACCGTCTGGCAGAGATTGAAAAGCGTCGTACACCTCAGGCTGACGCCGACCGTGATGCCCTGGTGGCCGAACTCACGGCCATGGCGCGCCAGGCCGTTCAGGCATTTGATGCAGCATTTGTCGAGATGGCTGCACTGCGCCGCAACACCCAGCGTGCCCTGGGTCGCCTCACCGCCCGGGACAACATCAAATTTGACGGCTTGAGCCGCGTAGCCCATGTGACGGACGCCACCGACTGGCGCGTGGAATATCCCTTTGTGGTGCTGACGCCGGATACCGAGGCCGAGATGGCGGGTTTGGTCAAAGGCTGTATCGATTTGGGTCTGACCATCATTCCCCGTGGGGGCGGTACCGGCTACACCGGCGGGGCCGTGCCCCTGACCTGGAAGAGTGCGGTCATCAACACGGAAAAACTGGAGTCCATGACCGAGGTCGAGATGATGACCCTGCCGGGCATGGATCGTCCCGTCGCGACGATCTGGACCGAGGCGGGTGTCGTGACTCAACGGGTCGCCGACGCGGCAGAGCGTGGTGGCTATGTATTTGCGGTGGATCCCACATCGGCCGAAGCTTCTTGCGTGGGCGGCAACGTCGCCATGAATGCCGGCGGCAAGAAAGCGGTTCTGTGGGGCACGGCGCTGGATAACCTGGCCTCCTGGCGTATGGTCACGCCCGACGCCAAATGGCTGGAAGTGGTGCGTCTGGCACACAACATGGGCAAGATCCACGATGCTGAACTGGCCAGTTTCGACCTGAATTACTACAGCGCAGATGGCAAGACCCTCGAGCGCACCGCGCGTCTGGACATTCCGGGTCCGTCTTTCCGCAAGGAAGGTTTGGGCAAGGATGTGACTGACAAGTTCCTGAGCGGTTTGCCCGGCATCCAGAAAGAAGGCTGTGACGGGCTGATCACCAGCGCGCGTTGGGTGGTGCACCGCATGCCTGCGCACACCCGCACGGTATGCCTGGAGTTTTTTGGTAACGCGAAAGACGCGGTTCCCAGCATCGTCGAAATCAAGGATTTCATGTTTGCTGAGCAGAAGCGCTCGGGCGTGCTGCTGGCGGGGCTGGAGCACCTGGACGACCGTTACCTCAAGGCCGTGGGCTACGCCACCAAATCCCGTCGTGGCGCGGACGCGAAGGGTGGGCAATCGGTGCTGCCCAAGATGGTGTTGGTAGGGGACATTTCGGGAGACAACGCCGACGAGGTGGCCCGCGTGACCTCCGAAGTGGTGCGTATTGCCAACTCGCGCAACGGCGAAGGCTTTGTGGCGATCAGCCCCGAGGCACGCAAGAAGTTTTGGCTTGACCGCAAGCGCACGGCGGCCATCAGCCGCCACACCAATGCCTTCAAGATCAACGAGGACGTTGTCATTCCGTTGCCGCGCATGGCTGAGTACACCGACGGCATTGAGCGCATCAACATTGAACTGAGCCTGCAAAACAAGCTCGCGCTTTGCGACGCCTTGCAAGAATTTTTTGAGCAGGGCAAGCTGCCACTGGGCAAGCAGGACGACGCCAGCGAGATAGAGTCGGCCGAACTGCTGGAAGACCGTGTTGCCCAGGCGTTGGCGCTGATCGCCGAAGTGCGTACGCTGTGGCAAGGCTGGCTGCGCGATGTCGATGTCCTGTTTCCCCAGTTGCAGGACCACAGCTTGCGGGCCAGCTGGAAAACCCAGCTTCGCGCACCTCTGCAAAAAATCTTCACCGGCAGTGCATTCGACCCCATCTTGCTGGAGTGCAACGCTCTGCACAAGCAGGTGCTCAAGGGACGGGTGTGGGTGGCCTTGCACATGCACGCCGGCGACGGCAATGTGCACACCAATATTCCCGTCAACAGCGACGACTACGAGATGTTGCAAGCCGCCCATGGTGCGGTCAAACGCATCATGGCGCTGGCGCGCTCGCTTGATGGCGTGATCTCGGGTGAGCACGGCATCGGCATCACCAAGCTTGAATTCCTGAGCGATGAGGAGTTGCGGCCCTTCAGCGACTACAAGTCCCGCGTGGATCCCCAGGGGCACTTCAACAAGGGCAAGCTGTTGCGGGCCTCAGCGCAAGCGAATCAGGCGGGGATTTCGTCTGACCTGACCAACGCTTACACCCCTAGCTTCGGGCTGATGGGGCACGAGTCGCTGATCATGCAGCAAAGCGACATTGGAGCTATTTCCGAATCGGTCAAGGACTGCCTGCGTTGTGGCAAATGCAAGCCGGTGTGCGCCACCCACGTCCCGCGCGCCAATTTGCTGTACAGCCCAAGCAACAAGATTTTGGCCACATCGTTGCTGGTCGAGGCCTTCCTGTACGAGGAGCAGACCCGCCGCGGGGTGTCGATCAAGCATTGGCAAGAGTTTGAGGATGTGGCAGACCATTGCACGGTCTGCCACAAGTGTTTGACGCCGTGCCCCGTCAACATCGACTTCGGCGAAGTGTCCATGAACATGCGCAACCTCCTGCGCAAGATGGGGCAGAAGTCCTTCCGGCCCGGCAACGCGGCGGCCATGTTCTTTTTGAACGCCACCAACCCTCAAACCATCAAGACTATGCGCAGTGCCATGGTGGATGTGGGGTTCAAGGCCCAGCGTCTGGCTAACGATCTGTTGCGAGGGTTTGCCAAAAAGCAGACGGCCAGGCCCCCGGCCTCGGTGGGC
>JBEEJZ010000170.1:0-2702 GCA_041168905.1 Pseudomonadota bacterium
CCGATGCTCGGTTTTATGAGAGCGTCGGTAAGAAATTGACTGCTTTTTGCGTAGCCGACCGCAGGTTACGGTAGGGGCTCGTTATGTTGTTTTTCATCAGGAGATTGAAATGAAATGCCCCCATTGCACCGACACCACACTGGTAATGACCGAGCGTCAGGGTGTGGAGATTGACTACTGCCCCGCTTGCCGTGGCATTTGGCTCGATCGCGGTGAACTCGACAAACTGCTGGACAAGGTTTCCGGCACCTCGCCGGTAGCCGTGCCACGCGAGGGGGTAGCCCCTGCGCCTCAGCACCGTGACTTCGGCGACTCCGACTTCCACGAATACAAGCGCCCGCACTACGGCAGGAAGAAGTCTTGGTTGCACGAGATTTTTGACTAGGGGTGCCGGCAGCAGGTACCCGGCTTCCAATCGGCATAGGGGGCAGTCATTATTGACTGCGCCCCTGCCACACCACCCGGCATGCGGGTCCGCACCGGGCGGTTCGCGGAGTTGAGGTCATGAGAGTCGGGGAACACCAAGTCGATCGAAATACGCAATGGTGAGCGTGGTTTTAATCAAGCGATCACTGTTACGCCACCAGCGACGGGCATTGCCCGCCACTTGTGCTGCAACATCCACACTGGCACCTAGCGCACGCAACTCCCGGAACATCGTGGTCCCCCGTTTCCAGTGTTTGAGTTGGATCGCTCTGAGCCGGTGACGCAGCCACTCGTCCAACTCGCGTCGAACCTTCATGGCTGGGGCCAGGGCAAAGTATGCTTTCCATCCCAACAGGTAAACCCGTAGCCGCTCCACCACTTCGGCCATGCTGCGCCCGCCCGAGCGCCAGGTCAGTTCCCTGACCCGTTGCCGGAACGTTAACAAAGCCTTCTTGGCCACCGTAAGCTGAACCACTCTACCCTTGACTACCCATAGGCTGTAGCCCAGAAACTTGCGTCCGAACACGCTGGCCACTGCACTTTTGGTCTCGTTAACCGCTAGATGCAGCTTGGCGTATAGGCGGCGCAGTAGACGCATCACCCGCTCGCCGGCCCGAATACTGTGAACGTAAACGTTACAGTCATCGGCATAGCGTGCAAAGCGGTGTCCTCTGCGTTCAAGCTCCTTATCCACTTCGTCGAGTAGGACGTTAGCCAGCAGCGGCGACAAGGGTCCGCCTTGCGGTGTTCCTTGCATCCGTTGCTGTACCACGCCACCATCCATGATGCCGCTGTTTAAGTACGCACGAATCAGGCGGATTACTCCGGCATCATTGATGCGTTTCTGTAGGCGGTCCATAAGAATGTCGTGACTGACCCGATCGAAGAATTTCTCCAAGTCAACGTCCACCACCACTCGTCGCCCGGATTGGACGTACGCCTGTGCTGCTTTCACCGCATCGTGCGCCCGTCTACCCGGACGAAAGCCGTAGCTGTGCTCACTGAAGGTAGGGTCAATTAGGGGTTGCAGGACTTGTAATAGTGCCTGCTGGATCAAACGATCCGTCACCGTCGGAATGCCTAACTCACGCTGGCCACCCTCTGGCTTTGGAATCATTACCCGTCGCACCGGACTGGGTCGATAGTTCCCCTGCAACAGTTGCTGGCGGATTTGTGGCCATTGGGTGCGCAGGTGTTCGATGGTCTGGGCTATATCCAGTCCATCCACCCCTGCCGCCCCTTTGTTGGCTTTGACCCGCTTGAGCGCTTGCTGCATGTTCCCTCTCGTCAGCGCCGCCCGCAGCAGTGAGCCCGGCGTTGCTGACCCTGTGCCCAGGGCTTCATGACACGGGTCGCAGGTTTCGTCACCCATGGGGGCGCGCTCGGCTTCACCGTGCGCTACTGCCACAGGCCCCGCTTGCGTGGGCTTCTGACGCATGACCTTTGACATTGCCATGTCCTTTTGGCACTCCTTCACGTTTGGTCCTTCGCCGGCTTGCGCCAACTACTATGACCGCTGCTGACTTCCCGCTCCAGTAAGTACCGTCGCCCTTTCAGGCGTGAGGCGGGATATCCCCGAGTAAGAACGCACTCCTTCATTGCACAGCCGCCGGATCTACACCGCTTCGCCTTGATCACGAGAGCTTCGCGGTATCTTGCCCGTTCGCCCTGCTTGGCAGTGCCTTCTATCCGATTCTTGTTCATCGGCTCGCAATTTATGCTCCACGCTTCCTTCCCACACTCGGTCGCCCTCATGCAGTTGCGCTTCACTTCGCTCATCGTGATCAACTCGCGACGGGACTTGCACCCGTAGGAATGCGCCCATGTCGGGCGCACAACAAAAAAGCCCCAGACTGTATATCTGAGGCTAAATTGTTGATTTCTAAAGGAAATCTTTGGGGTGGCTGATGGGGCTCGAACCCACGACAACAGGAATCACAATCCCATAAAATAAGTGTTAACCGGTGTTGATGTATGTAGATACAATCTATATAAATCAACATGTTACAGCCTAGGCACTGGGTAGGCAGACAGTATCCTTGTTGATTGATATTCGCCTAAATTGGGTGAATGTGGCTACATGGTGGCTACATGGAAAGGGCAAACAATGGCAAGGGCAAAGAAAACCGACGCGCCAGACCTAGGAGAAGCGCAAGAACTGACAGCCGGGTTAATAGACCGCCTGACCTGCCCATTAGGCAAAACTCAGGTATTCCTGCGCGACACCAAAGCGCCCGGCCTGCGCGTGCGCGCAACCGCCCCCAGCACCAAGAACC
>JBEEJZ010000171.1:0-17977 GCA_041168905.1 Pseudomonadota bacterium
AACACCCAGCCCTTAGCGCCCCATTCGCCGCCATGTCAGAAGAATTACCCACAGGGACTGCGGAAACGCCTGCCGGCCAGCACGCGCCGCTAGCCACCCCGCCCACTACGGCCAAACCGGCCAGCCTCGACACCGATCCGTCAGACGCCTGGGCCATGCTGCATGGGCGCCTGTGCATCGCATTGGCTGGCAATACGGAAGGCGCCGATTTGCAGCAGCGCCTGAACTTCATTGCCGACGGCATTGCCCAGCTGTGTGCCAAACGTCCGGACGACAGCTTGTTTATCCTGGTGCAGATGCTTTTTGACACCCGCAGCAACTACAGCGCCACCCACGCGCTGCTCTGTGCATTGATCTGTCAGATGATGAGCGAGCCCGCCGGTATTGCCGACGAAGACCAGTTTGCCTTGGTGCGCGCCGCCCTGACCATGAACATCGGCATGACCCAGTTGCACGACCAGCTGGCCAGGCAAGCGCAGTCCCCCTCCTCGGACCAGCGGGAGGACATTCAATCGCACCCCATCAAAGGGGCAGAAATTCTGCGTGAGCGCGGCGTACAAGATCCGATCTGGTTATGCCTGGTGGAAGATCACCACGAAGATCCCAGCGGCGGGGGCTACCCCATGGGCAAGACGGATCTGACACAAGCGCAGCAGTTACTGCATCTGGTCGACTTGTTTGCTGCCCACATCAGTCCACGCAAAAGCCGTCGCAGCATGGCTCCCAACGCTGCCGTGGCGGACATGTACCTCAAATCTCAAAACAACGAGAGTCCCTTGGGATCCATCTTTGCCCGCAAGATGGGCATGTACCCGCCGGGCACTTACGTGGAGCTCAAGAACAAGGAAATCGCTGTGGTGGTCCGGCGCGGCGAACGAGTGCACATGCCGGTGGTGATGGCGATTGCCGACGCACAGGGCATGCCCCTGAGTACACCCAGCCGACGCAACACCCAACTGGCAACGTTCGCCGTACAGAACACGATAGCAACCGAAGACGTGAAGATTTCCGTCGATGTCTCGCGCATGCTGAGAAGGGTCTGAGACCCGGTGCAACGTGGGGTTGGGCACTGCGAGCCGTTCGCCCCTTGACTCCTACAATCCGACCATGGCACGAGCATTTGATGTTTGCATTCGTGGCGCGGGCATCACTGGCCGTGCCCTTGCGTTGTTGTTGGCTCGCGAGCGGTTGCGGGTCGGGCTGGTTTGCGATCCAGAAAGCCCCAGGCTCCCGCACCCCACCGATGTACGAGCGTACGCACTGAACCACGCCTCGCGCTCGATCCTGGAGTCCTTGCGGTGCTGGCCAGACCCCCATCAGGCCACTGCAGTGCTGGAAATGCAGGTGGCAGGCGATGCGGGGGGCGAATTGCGCTTTAACGCCCACGCACAAGGAGTCGAGGCACTGACGTGGATCGTGGATGTGCCTGCGCTGGAGGTTAGACTGACAGAGGCGCTGAGCTACCAGCCTCAGATTGAAATTCTCAATGCACCCGAAGTGGCCACGCTGACCGTCGTTTGCGAAGGGCGTGCCAGTGCCAGCCGCCGGGCCTACGGTGTTGAGTTTGATGTCACCGCCTACCCGCAACACGCCTTGGCTGCTCGCCTCCGGACCTCCGTCCCCCATGGGCAGGTGGCTCGCCAATGGTTTACCGAGCAGGGGGTTTTGGGATGCTTGCCGCTAGGGGGCCCGCAGGGCGAAGAGTTGGCAATCGTCTGGTCGGTTTCTCCGGAACTTGCGCAGCAACTGCGACTTGCCGGCGCAGAAGACTTTGCCACGCAACTTCAAGCGGCGAGCCATGGTGCTTATGGCACCCTTCACCTGAGCAGTGAACGTATGGTTTGGCCTTTGCAACTGGCCCGAGCACAGCGCTGGACAGGACGCAACGAAGACGGTGCCTGGGCACTGGCAGGAGACGCAGCGCACACTGTCCACCCCCTCGCTGGCCAGGGGCTGAATTTGGGCCTGGCAGATGTCGCAGAGCTGGCACGCGTCCTGCGTCAACGCGACTACTGGCGCCGTGTCGATGACCCTCTCCTGATGCGTCGCTACGAACGGTCACGCAAAGCGGATGTACTGGCCATGGGCGCAAGCACAGATGGTTTGCAGCAGCTATTTGCCCGCCCGGGTGAGGCCTGGCGCAAGTTACGCAACTGGGGGCTCAACGGCTTCGACCACAGCGGCCCACTCAAGACCTGGCTGGCCCAGCGCGCCATCAACGCCTCCTAACGCTCGCATCGAGCTCCACCCACTCAGAAAATCATGCTCACTGCTCTGAAACTGATCGCCACCGCCGCCCTGTTGCTGAGCTCTAGCGCGCAGGCCGACGAAGCCACACTTCGTAAAAACCTGGTGGAGCGCCTGCCCAAGTTGCCAACGATTGACGAAATCACCAAGACGGCGATGCCGGGTTTGTTCGAGGTTCGCGTGAACGGCACGGACATTTTTTATACCGATGCTGACGGCAATTTTTTGATCCAGGGCAACCTGATCGACACCAAGGCCAGGCGCAACCTGACTGAAGAGCGATTGGAAAAACTCACCGCTGTCAACTTTGACGCACTGCCCTTGAAAGATGCCTTCACCATCGTGCGAGGCAACGGGAAACGCAAACTGGCGGTGTTTGAAGACCCCAACTGTGGTTACTGCAAGCGCTTCGAGCGCGACCTGCAAAAGGTGGACAACATCACTATCCACATGTTTCTCTATCCCATACTGAGCCAAGACTCAGCTGACAAGTCCAAAAACATCTGGTGCGCCAAAGACCGTGCCAAGGCTTGGACCGACTGGATGGTGCGCGACCAGGCTGCCGCTGCGGCAGCGCCCAGTTGTGACGCCAGCGCCATCGTGCGCAACGTTGAGTTGGGCAAAAAGTACAAAATCACGGGCACCCCCACCCTGATTTTTGCGGACGGGTCCCGCGTACCGGGCGCCATCAACGCCAGCCAGATCGAAGAAAACCTGAGCAAGATCAAGCTGCCATGAAAACGGGGCCGGCAGTTCAATACACCGTTTCGGCTGCCAACCGACACGCGCACCTGTTTGAGGTGACGCTCACGGTGGTAAAACCCGCGCCGATACAGCGGCTGCAATTACCCACCTGGATCCCGGGCAGCTACCTGATTCGGGAATTTGCCCGTCATCTGCAACAGGTCCGCGCCCGCCAAGGCAAGCGATCTCTGCCGGTAGCGCACATCGACAAACACACCTGGGATGTGGTGTGTGACCCCAGCCGTCCACTGACGCTTCACTACACGGTGTACGCATTTGATCCTTCCGTACGTACCGCGTGGCTGGATGCGCACCGGGGCTTCTTCAACGCCACCAGCTTGCTGCTGCGGGTGCTGGGGCGCGAAGATCTTCCGCAAGGGCTGGCAGTGCAAGCACCGACAGATAGCAAGCATTGGCAGTTGGCCACCTCGCTCAAACCCATCAAAACCGACAAGCAGGGTTTCGGTCACTATGGCGCAGAGAACTATGATGAGCTGGCCGACAGCCCGGTGGAAATGGGCGCTTTTTGGAGCGAGTCCTTTGTGGCGAGGGGTGTGCCCCACCGCTTTGTCGTGGCGGGTGCCGCAGACTCTTTTGACGGCAGGCAACTGATCAAAGACGCCCGCAAAATTTGTGAAGCGTCCATCGATTTTTGGCATGGCAAAGAGGTGCCTGTCATCGACCGCTATGTATTCATGCTCAACGTTCTCGATGATGGCTACGGCGGGCTGGAGCACAAGTACAGCACCGCATTGATCTGCAATCGTCGCGACCTGCCACGTCGTGGCGAAACCCAGCGTAGCGAAGGCTATACGACGCTGCTGGGTCTTATCAGCCACGAATACTTTCACACCTGGAACGTCAAACGACTGCGGCCGGCAGACCTGTCACCACTGAATTACCAGCAGGAAAATTACACAGAACTTCTTTGGTTTTTTGAAGGCTTCACCAGCTATTACGACGACTTACTGCTGCGACGCGCAGGTCTGCTGGACGATGCGACTTACCTGAAACTGCTCACCAAAACGATTCAACAGGTGCAACAGACGCCAGGGCGGTCGGTTCAGTCCGTGGCCGAGGCCAGTTTTGATGCCTGGGTCAAGTACTACCGGCAGGACGAAAACACGCCCAATGCCACGGTCAGTTACTACACCAAGGGGGCGCTGGTAGCCCTGTGCCTGGATCTGACCTTACGCAGCGAGGGCAAAACCACCCTGGATGAGGTAATGCGGGGCCTATGGCGGCGATGCGAGGGGGGCACCATGACGCAGGCCGACCTCGCGACCGTACTACAGGAGCTGGGTGGACGCTCCTATGCCGGGGAGTTGCGGTCCTGGGTCCATGGCACAGAAGAACTACCTCTGGTGAGCTTGCTTCAGGCTCAGGGAATCGACATTGAGCATGAACCCGCTCCACTGGCCCAGGCCCTGGGCCTGCGTGTTCGGGACGACGCCGGTATCCGCGTCAAAACCGTCTTGAGCGGTGGACCGGCCGAACAAGCCGGCATGGCAGCTGGCGATGAGTGGTTAGGCATCGAAATCCCGTCCAAAAAACGCTCACAACCGGCACAGGCTTGGCGGCTGGGCAAGCTGGAAGACCTGCCCTTGTACGCTGGCAAGCAGCGGGATCTGACGGCCATTGTCGCCAGGGATCAACGTTTGATGCGCCTGCCGCTCACGCTGCCCAACCCTATCCAGAACTGGCGACTGGCCATTCAATCCGCTGATCGCGTCCAACAATGGACAGCGGAAAAAAAGTGAACGCCTCATTTTTCAGGAGATGCAATGAACTACGAATTGATTCAAGTCAGAACAGAAGCGGACAAGGTGGGGGTAATCACCCTGAACCGCCCCAAGCAACTCAACGCCCTGAACGATCAAGTCATGGACGAGCTGGGGTTCGCCCTGCGCGCCTTTGATGCCAATCCGGCCATAGGCAGCATGATCATCACGGGTAGCGAGAAAGCCTTTGCCGCCGGGGCGGATATCGGCGCTATGGCCCAAAATACCTTTGCAGATGTTTATCGCGGTGACTTCATCACCCGTAACTGGGAAGCCATCCGCACCATACGCAAGCCCATCATCGCCGCAGTCAGTGGCTTTGCGCTGGGTGGCGGTTGCGAATTGGCGATGATGTGCGACTTCATCATCGCTGCCGACAATGCGAAATTTGGTCAGCCCGAAATCAAATTAGGCATCATCCCAGGCGCTGGAGGCACACAGCGCCTACCCCGCGCGGTAGGGAAATCAAAGGCCATGGACATGGTGTTGACCGGGCGCATGATGGACGCAACTGAAGCTGAGCGGGCGGGCCTGGTCAGCCGGGTCGTTCCTCTGGAAAGGCTGATGGATGAATGTCTGGGTGCTGCCTTGATGATCAGCGCCTACTCTCAAGTCACCACCATGGCGGCCAAGGAGTCAGTCAACCGTGCGTTTGAAGGTAGCCTGGCCGACGGCGTGATGTTCGAACGCCGGATGTTTCACGCTTTGTTTGCGACAGCAGACCAGAAAGAGGGCATGGATGCCTTTGTAAACAAGCGCCCTGCTGTCTTCAAACATGGCTGAGTCCCAGGCCCTCTTGACGACCCACAGGCTTGAGAGCCGAGCCAGCCAAAACCTCAAACTTTTCGGTATAATGCTCGTCGTTGGGTGATATAGCTCAGTTGGTTAGAGCGCAGCATTCATAATGCTGATGTCGGTGGTTCAAATCCACCTATCACCACCAAATCAAAAACCCCGCACTGCTATGCACTGCGGGGTTTTTTCTTGTCTGGCTCAATTGTGAGCCAGTCTTTTGCCAAGTTCAGGAGTTGTCTGCCCAGAGATCCTGAACACCACTGGAAAACTGAGGGAATTCCTCACGATGAGAGTCACGCAATGAGGTCAAAGCCATGACGATGTCTATCGGGAACCCCTTGCGCTTGCCATTTCTGGTGTCATGCAGCAGGGTTTCGATATAGGGAATCAAATCGCTGCTGCCCCAGGTCTCACGCAAACGAGCGCCTATGTGAGCAAAGCGGACATTGACAAGCTCGTAGTCTTCATTCGCGATCACAGAAATCTCCATCTAAGGCCGATCCGGTGGGACAGGCGCCGTAGCCAGAGGATACTCAAACGATGGCAAAAGCGCTACGGTCCTTGCCCTCTATCCACTTGGGAGCCACGCCGCGGCCAGTCCATGTCTTGCCCGACACGGGGTCGCGGTACTTGGCGGCTACTTTGCCCGTGGATTTACCCTTGGTTTTGACCTTGCCGTTAGGAAACACATCGTCAGCAGTCAAGCCATATTCGGCGACGATGGCACGAACCTTGGCAACAGCCTCCGTCATTTCACGTTGACGGGTTTCCGCGATTTTCTGTTCGATGGCAGCTTTTTGGGCAATAAGTTCTTGAAGTGTGGTCATATGATGTGTCAGGTATGTATTTGTATGTTATCCCTGCCGCTGATTATATTCGTACTAATCAGGTTGGCTTGATTAAACTCAAATCAGCGTCTGTGTGCCCAGAATAACCCTGGCTACGGCCTTAGTATTTTCGTAACCGGATTGGGCCGCAGACGATAGGCATCAGGCATACCCGAGCCTAACAAGGGGCGCAAATACATCCTGAAGGCATCGGTTACATCCGTGCCCGTATCGCTGATAAAAACGTCTTCCATCACCCGGGTTTTACCTGCCACCTGTTCCAGGGGCATTAACTCGTAGTCCACCGAATAGAAACCTGTGCGCTTGATGGCCACCGAGCCGTCTTTTGAGCCCCACATCGCAAATTGCACCGCCTTTTCCCCCACTTCCCTGGCCTCCCTTTGGTCGACATCAGACAGGCAACCTAAAAAGGACCGCTGCAAATAGCCAAAGGTATCTCCACGCACACGCTTGATACCCAGCTTCGCCTTGATCTCATCGCACAACAAATCAGCAAGAGCACCACTGCCTGACAACTGCACGTTGCCGTGGGCATCGTGCTCCATGTTTTTAGCCAGCTTGGCAGCGATGGGCTGGCCCGACAAGTCGTGTATGCCCTCAGAAACAGCAATCACGCAACGCCCCAGTCGGTCGTAGACGGACTTGACGTCTGCAAGAAACCGCTGGATGTCAAAGGTGCGCTCAGGCAAATAGATCAGGTGCGGCCCGTCGTCGGGAAATTTTTTTCCCAAAGCCGATGCCGCCGTCAAAAAACCGGCGTGCCGCCCCATGACCACTGCCAGATATACCCCGGGCAAAGCAGCGTTATCTAGATTAGCTCCAGCAAAAGCCTGGGCAACAAATCGGGCCGCAGAAGGGAAACCTGGCGTGTGATCGTTGCCGACCAGATCGTTATCGATTGTTTTGGGGATATGCATGCAGCGCAAGGGATACCCAGCCTTTTGCGCCTCTCCGCTCACGATGCGCACCGTATCAGAAGAGTCATTACCGCCTATATAGAAAAAATAGCCAATGTCGTGCGCCTGGAGGACCTTGAAAATCTCCTGGCAATACCTGACGTCTGGCTTGTCCCGAGTGGACCCAAGTGCTGACGATGGGGTATTACCCACCATTTCGAGGTTATGACTGGTCTCCTGAGTCAGATGAACAAAATCCTCGTCCACAATGCCACGGACGCCATGGCGTGCGCCATAGACATGCGCAATGCCAGGGAAACGCCTGGCCTCCAGGGCCACCCCCACCAGTGATTGATTGATGACGGCCGTCGGGCCTCCACCCTGTGCGACCAAAATCTTGTTTGAAGCCATCTTGTCTCCTGATTGATACGAGGTCAAAACCCATGACGGTGCCTGCAGCATGGGCGAGCATCCTAGCACCAGGCCGACAGAAAACCCAGGCCATTCAAATCACAGCCTACGTGCGAGGTTGATAAAATCAACCCACGTACTGCATGGTCTTGGCCATACAGACCTCATTCCACAGCCTCTGGATAAACACCATGAATCGCTGCCAACCCTCAGGGGACACGCCTCTTACCCTGGCCCCATTTTTGTTTCGCCTCGTGCAGCAACTCCTTTGCGTGTTGGTGTGCGCCACAGGCTTGGGACTGGGCAACCTGAGCCAGGCTCAGGGCACTCAACGAAGCTTCCCGCCTGATGCACTACGCGGTCGCCTGCTGGTCACGCAACCACCTGATGTGACGCTCAACGGCCAGCCAGCCCGGCTATCACCGGGCGCACGCATTCGCGGCCAAAACAACCTGCTTGTGTTGTCAGGCTCTTTGGCAGGCAAGGAGCAACTGGTGAACTACACCCGTGAGTCCAACGGATTGATCCACGAAATCTGGATACTGAGCGAAGCCGAGGCACAGGTGCCCCGCGCCGGCCTGCCTCTGGTCGGCACCGTCATTCCGGGCACACGAACCGAGACTGTCAAGGTCGATGACGGTCAAACGCCCTTCGACCGGCTACCCGTCTTTAAACCCTGACCCCCTGCCGCCCAGCCGCCAATCCCCAGGCGGCCCATCCTTCTTGCCGGCAGTCAGCACATCCGGCGACAGACCCGCAAATACATCATGAGTAAAAAAGTCTTTATCAAAACCTTTGGCTGTCAGATGAACGAATACGACTCGGACAAGATGGCCGATGTATTGGCCGCGGCAGAGGGCTACGAGCCAACCCAGGATGTCAACGAAGCGGATCTGGTGCTGTTCAACACTTGCTCGGTCAGGGAAAAGGCCCAGGAAAAGGTGTTTTCTGACCTGGGACGAATCAAGCACCTCAAGAAAAAGGGCGTCCTGATCGGCGTGGGTGGCTGTGTCGCCAGCCAGGAAGGCGCAGCCATCATTGAGCGCGCGCCTTATGTGGACGTGGTTTTCGGCCCCCAGACACTGCATCGCCTCCCCGACATGCTGCGTCAGCGTGCCCAGGAGCGGCGTTCACAGGTGGACATCAGTTTTCCAGAAATCGAAAAGTTCGATCACCTGCCCCCCGCACGCGTTGAAGGTGCCACCGCGTTTGTCAGCATCATGGAGGGCTGCTCCAAGTATTGCAGCTACTGCGTGGTGCCCTATACGCGGGGCGAGGAAGTTTCGAGACCTCTGGAGGACGTTTTGATCGAGGTTGCGGGGCTGGCTGACCAAGGGGTCAAGGAGGTAAACCTTCTGGGACAGAACGTGAATGCCTACAGAGCCCCCATGGTGAAGGCAAACAGCGCGGCCAGCACGGGCGAGCTGGCTGACTTTGCCACTTTGCTTGATTTTGTGGCTCACATCCCTGGCATAGAGCGCATCCGCTACACCACCAGCCACCCCAACGAGTTCACGCCGGCCTTGATCGCGGCCTACGACAAATTACCCCAGCTGGTCAGCCATCTGCACCTGCCGGTACAGCACGGTTCCGACCGCATCCTGATGGCGATGAAGCGGGGCTACACGGCCATGGAATACAAATCCACAATCCGCAAGCTGCGCTCCATCCGGCCCAACATGGCTTTTAGCAGTGACTTCATCGTGGGTTTCCCGGGCGAGACCGAAGACGACTTCAACAAGATGATGAAGTTGATCGACGACGTCGGTTTCGACAATTCGTTCAGCTTTATCTTCAGCCCACGCCCCGGCACGCCCGCCGCGAACTTGCCCGACGAGACACCGCACGAGGTCAAACTGCGTCGCCTGCAGCACCTGCAGGGCGTCATCAATGCCAACATAGCCCGCATCAGTGAGAGCCGGCTGGGCACCGAGCAACGAATTCTGGTGGAAGGCACGTCCAAACGCGATACCCAAGAGTTGATGGGCCGCACCGAATGCAACCGGGTCGTCAACTTTGACGGCTCGCCACGCCTCATTGGTCAGCTGATCGATGTGCGTATCACCGAGACCCGCACCTTCTCCTTACGTGGAGAGGTCCTCACCCGTGAGAACGCGTCGATGGTCTAAATGACAGGCGCCTTCCCAGCCAGTAAAAGCGCCAACAGTTCTTGATAGTTGAAAGCCCGTAGGTCGGACCCTATCGGTTTGGCCAGTCGGCCCGCAAGGCCCTGGGTGAACGGTCGTTTATCGGCATCAACGGGGCATGCCGGGCATGCCCATGCCCTTCATACCGCCGAGGCGCTTCATCATTTTCATCATGCCGCCGCCCTTCATTTTTTTCATCATGTCCTGCATCTGCTCAAACTCCTTGAGCATGCGATTGACCTCCTGAACGTGGACACCTGAGCCCGCAGCAATGCGACGCTTGCGAGTGGCCTTGATGATTTCTGGCTTGCTGCGCTCAAGAGGCGTCATGCTCAGGATGATGCCCTCTTTGCGGCGTATGTCTTTTTCGGCACGATCCATGTCCACCTGCCCCGCTTTCGCCGCCATGGCAGCAGGCAGTTTATCCATCAGGCTGGAGAGCCCGCCCATCTGCTTCATCTGCTGAATCTGAGCCAGGAAATCGTTGAGATCAAAACCGCCACCGCTCTTGACCTTGGCTGCCAGCTTCTGCGCCGCCTGCAAATCAACGCCTGCTGTAACTTGCTCCACCAAGGCTACGATGTCGCCCATGCCCAGAATACGTCCGGCATGGCGCTCAGCGTCGAAGACCTCCAGGCCATCGAGCTTTTCACTGGTACCGGCAAACTTGATGGGCGCGCCTGTGACCTGGCGCACTGACAGGGCCGCTCCGCCCCGCGAATCACCATCCAGCTTGGTCAACACGATACCGGTTAGCGGCAGGGCATCTTTGAAAGCCTTGGCAGTGTTGATGGCGTCCTGGCCCTGCATGGCATCGACCACAAAGAGCGTCTCGACTGGCTTGAGCAGCGCATGCAGATCGCTGATTTCGCGCATCAGCGCCTCATCTATCGCCAACCGGCCGGCCGTGTCTACCAGCAACACATCGAAGAAATGCTTGCGGGCGTAGTCCAAGGCAGCCATGGCAATGTCTACGGGCTTTTGATCAGGCGTGCTTGGGAACCACTCTGCGCCGGCTTGGGCGGTCACAGTCTTGAGCTGTTCAATGGCGGCAGGGCGGTACACGTCACCCGACACCGTCAACACTTTTTTCTTTCGCCTCTCGATCAGGTGCTTGGCCAGCTTGCCGGTCGTGGTCGTCTTGCCGGCGCCCTGTAAACCCGCCATCAAAATCACGGCCGGGGGTTGCGCAGCCAGATTGATGTCCGCGACGCCTTCGCCCATCGTCGCGGCGAGCTCCTTGTTGACGATGCTGACCAGCAACTGGCCGGGAGAAAGCGAAGTCATCACCTCCTGCCCCAGCGCCTTTTCCTTGACCCGCGCCACGAAGTCGCGCACCACTGGCAGAGCGACGTCGGCCTCGAGCAAAGCCATGCGAACCTCACGCAGCATATCGGCTACGTTGGATTCGGTGATGCGAGCCTGGCCGCGTATTTCCTTGACCAGGCGAGAGAGTTTGTCGGTAAGAGCGGATGCCATGAGTCAGTATTGCGGCGTACGCAAGCAGGTTGTGCGCCCACACATGCTGCGCTGGGCAAGGGGCTAAACTTGAAGCCATGATTTTAGCCAGCGCAGCATCGATCAGCGCCCTCCTCACAGTTGCCTGTGTCACCGGCTATCTTGCCGCGGCCACCCTGATGCCCCGCAAACAGCAAGGTGCTTGGCAGGGCGCCATGCTGTTTGCATGGCTGCTGCACGGCGGCGCACTGGCGTGGGCACTGTGGGGCAATGACCCAGACTCGGGGCATCGCTTTGGTTTTGCACCGGCCCTGTCCATGACGGCCTGGCTCGCCACGGCGGTGTACGCAATTGAAATCCGGGTTTATCCCAAGTTGCAGGGGCGTTGGGTTCTCGGCGCCCTGGCTGCATTTGCAGTGGGCCTGGCAGGGCTTTTCCCCGGTGCACCACTGCACAAGAGTGCCTCACTTTGGCTACCCGTGCATCTGTCGCTGGGCGTCGCCTCTTATGGTCTTTTTGGCGTTGCGGTCATCCACGCCTGGCTGATGACTCGGGCCGAAGAGAGCATCAGGCACGCAACCGAATCCCACCTGGGCTTACCTTTGCTCACCCTGGAGCGATTGACCTTTCGTTTCGTCTCCGCGGGGTTTGTCCTGCTGTCAGCAACATTGATGTCAGCCTGGCTGTTTGGCGGTTCGCTTTACGGCGGATCGACAGGCTGGAAATGGGATCACAAAACCGTCTTCTCGGTGTTGTCATGGTTGGTTTTTGCCATCCTGCTCCTGGGTCGCGCCCGCCTGGGCTGGCGCGGCAAGCGTGCGGTGCGCGTCCTTTATGTCGGTGCGGGGCTCTTGCTGCTGGCGTACGTAGGCTCGCGTTTTGTCCTGGAAGTCTTGTTAGGGCGGGTCGCGTGAAATTCTTCCTGGTGTTGGCGATCTGCCTGTTGGGTGTGTGGTTGTGGCGATCGGGTCGCGGCGCAGGTCACGCCTCTCCAGACAAGACACAGCACAGAGCCCCCTCTGACGCCTCCAGCATGATTGCCTGCAAGCATTGCGGACTGCACCTCCCCGAGACCGAGGCCTTGAAGGGACAGCGGGGCATGTACTGCAGCCTGGCCCACAGGCATCAACAGGAGGGTTGAGTGCAAGCGCCATCAGAGGCGGTCTCCTGGTTCGGACCAGCCCTGGAAAGTGACACCAGCGGCAGATCAGGCGAGACGGCAGAATTCGTTCGCCTGTGGCGGGGTTTCATGACCGCCAGGGTCACAGTCGGTGCGGTGTTGGTCGTACTTCAGGGTTTTTTGTTGAGTGTGGGCGCAAGTCTGAGCCCATGGCTGCTGCTGCTGTGTGGCGGCTACTTCATCGCCAGTCTGTTGGTACGTTTGCTGCACCCCCCCCGCCGGCTGGGCTCCAACTTCGACCCGCAATGGCTGCTGACCGTGGGGGTGGACCTGCTGGTCTTTGTTACCCTGCAGTTTTTTCAGGGCAACACACTCAATTACGCCCTGTTGCTCGCGCTCCCGGTGCTGCTGGCCGGCGTGCTGGGAAAACTGTCCTTGTCGCTGGGCACTGCGGCCAGTGCAACCCTGCTGCTGCTGGCCCACGCGACCTGGTGGGCACTGCACAACAGCACCGATGGCTCTGCCCGTTTTGCCCAGTCAGCCCTGACAGGTGTTGGTGGATTTGCAATCGCCTTCCTGGCCAGCCTGCTGTCAAACCGCCTGGCCTCAGAAGAGAAGAAATCCATTAGCAGTCTGCGCGCCGTTCGGGTTCAACTCCAGGTCAACGAGCTGGTGATTGAATCGCTGCAAGACGGCGTGCTGGTGGTAGACGATCTGGGCAACGTGCATGCAGCCAACCCGGCAGCGCGCACCCTGCTGGGTGGACCGGCACTGTCGGCGCCTGTCCCCTGGTCACTGGGCTCTCAAGCCGGTTGGCAAGCGCTACTCAAACTGACCGAACTGAGCTTTTTCCGCAACGGCCTGGCTCAAACGCCGGCCAGTATTCATCATGCGGGGCAAGGTCCACGCCAGGTGCGGGTACGCACTCGTCTCACGGCGCCGATGGGGGGCTCAGCGGAGCGACTGTGCGTGATGTTCCTGCAGGATCAGCGCGAAATGGAGGCTCAGATGCGCTCGGCGCAACTGGCGAGTATGGGCCGCATGTCGGTAGCGGTGGCCCATGAAATTCGCAACCCACTGGCAGCTATTGCCCAAGCCAACGCCTTGCTGGAAGAGGACTTGAGCCAACCTCACCATCAACAGCTCACCCGTATGGTGCAACAAAATGCTCGTCGGCTGGAGAAGATTGTTGAAGATATTCTCAACGTTTCGCGTGTCAAGGGCCCAGGAGACGAAGATCCCACCGCACAACTGTTATTGGTCGACAGCGTACAGCGTATATGCCGGGATTGGGCCCGGCAAAACGCCGTTGAAAAGGCCCTGCAGCTCCACCTGGAGACGGCCGAGACGCGGGTCATTTTTGACAGCGACCATTTGCGCCGGGTCCTGGTCAACCTCCTGGACAACGCAGGCCGCTACGCAGATCGGCGGGCTGGCGCCATTCAGATCAGCACCCGATCCAGCTCTTCAGGACACATCACACTTGGGGTCTGGAGCAACGGATCGCCTCTGGATCAATCGGTACAGAGGCACTTGTTTGAACCTTTTTTTTCCTCTGAAAGTCGCTCAAGTGGCCTGGGCTTATACATCTGCCGAGAGTTGTGCGAAGGACATGGCGCGGCGTTACGCTATCAGCGTTGCGAGCGATTCATTGATGGCCGTCGAGTAGAAGGCAATGAGTTTCAAGTCCTGTTGCGCTGCGTCCACAATGCGGCCTGAATCAGGCTTTGTTGTGACCCCCGGGAATACCCATGGCATCCAGACCACATAACAACCCACTGCCCATTTTGGTCGTAGACGACGAACCCGATCTGCGCACCCTGTACGAACTCACCTTGCTTCGAGAAGGCTACCGAGTAGAAACCGCTGGCAGCTTGGCGGAAGCTCGGAATTTCCTCAGTCAGCAGCGCTTTGAGTTGATCATCACCGACATGCGTCTACCCGACGGGCTGGGAACTGCCTTGTTGCAACAGGTTCGAGAGCAACGCAGGCCAGAGCGGTGCGTGGTGATCACTGCCTATGGATCCGCAGAGAACGCGGTCGAGTCGCTGAAGTCAGGGGCGTTTGACTATCTGACCAAGCCTGTGGATCTGAAACAGTTCCGCTCGGTCATTGCCTCAGCCATGCAAGATAGTTCGAAATCAACGACAGAGTCTGCTCTCGGCTCGGGCCGCGACCCCACCACGGCGGGGGTTGTGCACATCAAACCGCCGGCAAAAGAAGAGGCCTCGGGCCCGCAAGCATTGAGACAGATGGTCGGTGAGTCGGCCGTCATGCGACAAGTCAAAGAGCGCATCATCAAGGTTGCACGCAGCATGGCACCCGTGCTCATTCGCGGAGAGTCTGGCACTGGCAAGGAGTTGGCCGCTTGCGCGGTACACGCCAATAGCCACCGCGCGGGCGGCTCCATCGTGGCCGTTAACTGTGGCGCCATTCCTGAGTCCCTGTTGGAGGCAGAGTTCTTCGGGGTGAAAAAAGGCGCATTCACCGGCGCAACCCAGGATCGGGATGGCTTCTTTCAGGCTGCCCGCGGCGGCACCCTGTTTTTGGACGAGATCGGCGATCTGCCGCTGGCCATGCAGTCCAAGTTGCTGCGCGCCATCCAGGAACGTCGGGTTCGGCCGATAGGCTCGACGATCGAGGAACAACTGGATGTCCGCATCGTCAGTGCCACGCACAAAGACCTGGCGGCGGAAGTGCAGGCAGGCCGTTTCAGGCAAGACCTGTATTACCGCCTCAATGTGATCGAGATACATCTTCCGCCCCTGCGTGAGAGGCTTGCAGACCTTCCTGCCCTGTGTGACGCCCTTTTGACCCGCATTGCTGCGGAGTCTGGCATTGCTGTGCCACGAATGACGCAAGCCATGCTGGATCAACTGAGCCTGGACCCCTTGCGAGGCAATGTCCGCGAGCTCGAGAATTTGCTGCACCGCGCCGTGGCACTCAGCGAGGATGGCTTACTGGGCTTGCTCGATGAACCCGATACGTCCCACGACAGTGACCCCTGGGTCAGCACGCGGGCCGCTGTGCTGCAACCGGAATTGGCACAACGTAGCAGTGACATACCGCAAGACCTGCAAAGCCACCTGGATCAGCAAGAGCGCGAGATTCTGGTTCGGGCACTGCAGGAAACAGGCTTCAATCGAACGGCCGCAGCTGCACGTTTGGGCCTGAGTCTGCGGCAGATCCGTTACCGGATTGCACGACTGAACATTGATGCACCACAGGGTGGCGACATCACCGATGAGCCGACCTGAGCCTGAGCCTTCTGGCAACCGTGGGGCCGCAGATTGGCATCAGGGCTGGTACTTGCCGGCGGCGCACGTCCCATCGCCCAACTTCGGGCAACGGCCGCCCGGTACGGAAATCAATCTGATTGTTTTGCACTCGATCAGCCTGCCTCCCGGCGAGTTTGGGGGCGATGCTGTCGAGCGCTTGTTCACCAACCGGCTGGACTGGGATGCGCACCCCTACTACTCGAGTATTCGGGGCCTGGAAGTGTCTGCACACTTTTTCATCAATCGTGAGGGTCTGGTCATCCAGTTCGTGAGCTGTGATCAGCGAGCCTGGCATGCAGGCAAGTCCAGCTTCCGCGGCAAAGAAAACTGCAACGACTACTCCGTAGGCATTGAAATGGAAGGTTTGGAGGGTGGTGTTTTTGAAGTAGCCCAATACCAGGCACTCACATCTTTGTGCCTGGCCCTCCAGCAGGGTTACGGCATCACCGCCATAGCCGGACATGAGCATGTAGCACCGGGCCGCAAAGCTGACCCAGGACCGGGTTTTGACTGGCTCAAGTTACAGAAAAATCTGGGCTGGGAAGATCGGTTTTTCCCAAGGGCAGTTACATAAAAACCCTGAGTAAAATTTATTTTTCACTCAGGGCGCTCCAAGCTCACCGCAAAGAGAAATTCGCCCGATACACTACCTGTAGTGGCTTGCGATACAAACACACACCATATATAGTGTGACGCCAAGCAGGACTGATTGCCAAGAATCTTCGCGCAGTCCGACGACGTAGCCATTACCCCCCGCGCACGGTCCACCGAGCGCCCCTATTTTTCTATGCATAAAACGAGGAAATCATGCAAACCGTTTTGAACGCACCCAGCCCTCTGCAGCACGCACCCGGCGCAGCTCCCCAGCGGGACGAAATGGCCGCTGGCACCCAAGCCCTGAGCCACTACCAAATCATCCGCCGCAACGGCGCAGTGGTCCCTTTTGAACCTAACAAAATCGCCGTCGCGATGATGAAGGCCTTTCTGGCCGTACACGGCACCCAAGGCGCAGCATCGGCCAGCGTCCGCGAAACCGTCGATAGCCTCACCCAAGCGGTGATCCGCGCCCTGGTTCGTTCGCGCCCCGGCGGCGGTACGTTCCACATTGAGGACGTGCAGGATCACGTCGAGCTGGGCCTGATGCGTGGCGGCCATCACGAAATCGCCCGCGCCTACGTGCTGTACCGTGAAAAGCGCACCCAAGAACGCGCCAAGAAATCTGCGCAAGTCGCACCGCAGGCCCCTGCCTTGCACGTCCTGGACAACGGCCAGCGGGTAGCGCTGGATCTGGATCGTCTGCAAGACATCATCCGCTCAGCTTGCGCAGGCTTGGGAGCCGACATCCGCCCAGAGCCCATCCTGGCCGAAACCATGCGCAACCTCTACGACGGTGTGCCCATGGAAGAGGTCTACAAGGCATCTGTGCTGGCAGCCCGTACCTTGATCGAGAAAGATCCCGACTACACCTACGCCACTGCGCGCCTGCTGTTTCACACCATCGCCAAGGAGGTGCTAGGCAAAGACGTGGCTCCGGCCGACATGGCCCAGGCCTACGTCGACTACTTTCCTCAATTCATCAAGACGGGCGTTGAAAACGACTTGCTGGACGAACGCCTGCTGCAGTTCGATCTGAAAAAGCTGGCCGGCGCGCTCAAATCAGAGCAGGACCTGAAGTTCGATTACCTCGGTTTGCAAACCTTGTATGACCGTTACTTCCTGCATGTGGGCAAAACCCGCATCGAGCTGCCCCAGGCGTTTTTCATGCGTGTGGCCATGGGCCTGTCCCTGAATGAAATCGACCGCGAAGCACGCGCTATCGAGTTCTATCAGGTGCTCTCCAGCTTTGACTTCATGTCCAGCACACCCACGCTGTTCAACAGCGGCACGCTGCGCTCGCAGCTGTCAAGCTGCTACCTGACCACCGTGCCCGACGACTTAGATGGCATCTACGAATCCATCAAGGAGAACGCACTGCTGTCCAAATTTGCAGGCGGTCTGGGCAACGACTGGACCCGTGTGCGCGCACTGGGCAGCCATATCAAAGGCACGAACGGTGAATCGCAAGGCGTGGTGCCCTTTTTGAAGGTGGTGAACGACACTGCTGTAGCGGTCAACCAGGGCGGTAAACGCAAGGGGGCTGTGTGCACCTACCTCGAAACCTGGCACCTCGACATCGAAGAGTTCCTGGAACTGCGCAAGAACACTGGCGACGACCGCCGCCGCACCCACGACATGAACACGGCCAACTGGAT
>JBEEJZ010000172.1:0-20972 GCA_041168905.1 Pseudomonadota bacterium
CGGGGAATCTCGTTGTAGTCGGCTTCGTCAGGCTGGCCCAGGTTGGCGGTGTAGGCGTAGGGCAGGGCGCCCTTTTGCTTCATCCACAGCAGGGCAGCAGACGTGTCTAGGCCGCCCGAGAAGGCGATACCGACTTTTTGCCCTTTGGGCAGGTTTTGAAGGATGGTGGCCATGAAATTTCCGATGTTGATTGAAGCGTAGCGAGGCGTCGTCAGGCGAGGCGCGGGTGCCCGAAGAAAACCGGAGCGCACTGGAGGTGCGTGAGGATATTTTTTGGGCTGCAACGAAGCATCACGACGCCGCAGTAGCTTCAGCCGAAGTGGCAGATGTAGTGGTAGGCCTCGGTCACCCGGATGTCGAAGCTCGAATTGCCGGGGATGCTGAACTTTTCGCCCGGGCTGGATTTGAGCCAAGCATCGGTACCGGCCAGTTTGTACTCGCAGCTGCCGGCCACACATTCCATGATTTCTGGCGCGCCGGTATTAAAGGTCAGGCTGGCTGGCAGGACCACGCCCACCGATTTTTTGGTGCCATCGGCAAAGGTCACGCCGTGGCTGACACACTTGCCATCAAAGTAAACGCTGGCCTGGGTGTTGACGGAAACGCCGTCGAGTTGTTTGGTGCTCATGGGGAATGAAGAGTTGGTCTGGGTAACCCGCAATTTTAGGACAGGCGTTGTGCCCAGGCCGCTGCGTCAAAGCCCACGGTGACGTCACCGTTGCTCCACTCCACCACGGGACGCTTGATGACGCTGGGTTGAGCCAGCATCAGCGCTGCAGCGCTGCCAGAGTCGATCACGTTTGCCTTGACTGCATCGTCCAGCTTGCGCCAGGTCGTGCCTTGCCGGTTGAGCAGTTTTTCCCAGCCCACCGCCTCGATCCAGTCTGGCATGCGGTCTTTGGGAGCGCCTTGTTTTTTGAAATCCACAAAAGTGGCGGCCATGTTTTGGGCGATCAGCCAGGCGCGCGCTTTTTTAACCGTGTCGCAATTGGCAATGCCGTAAAGGGTGATGGGTGTCTGTGTCATGGGCTCCATCATGCCGCATGGCTGGGCGACAATCTCCGCCCTATGAGCACTGAACCCCGCACACTGGAAGACTGGCTGGCACATTGCGAGCGACTGCACCCCACCCACATTGACATGGGCTTGGACCGGGTGCGCACAGTAGCCCAACGCATGGGCCTGGCTTTCGATTGCCCGGTGATCGTCGTGGCGGGCACCAACGGTAAGGGCTCCACTTGCGCCATGCTGGAAGCGATTTATGACCAGGCTGGCTTTAAAACGGGTGTTTACACCTCGCCCCATCTGGTGCATTTTGAAGAGCGGCTGCGGCTGCGCGGTGAGGCAGTGAACTCGCATGAGCTACTGGCCGGGTTTGAAAAGGTGGAGCAGGCCCGCTTGCAACCGCACGAGATTTCTCTCACTTATTTTGAGTTTTCCACGCTGGCCATCATGGATGTCATGAGTCGGGCTGGTCTGGATGTTGCGATTCTGGAAGTGGGCTTGGGCGGGCGGCTGGATGCGGTGAACATCATCGACGCCGACTGCGCAGTTATCACCAGCATCGACCTGGATCACATGGCCTTTCTGGGTAACGACCGTGAAAGCATAGGCCGCGAGAAAGCCGGCGTGATGCGTACCGGCCGCCCGGTGATCGTGAGTGACCCTGTGCCACCTCAGAGCGTACTGGATCACGCCACAGAGATCGGGGCTGATCTTTGGCGCTTCGGACACGATTTCAATTTCTCGGGTGACAAGCAGCAGTGGGGCTGGGCGGGGCGGGGTCGGCGTTATGCCGGCATGGCTTATCCGGCTTTGCGCGGTGCCAATCAGCTGGTCAACGCCTCTGGCGTGCTTGCTGCACTGACGGCCTTGCGCGAGCGCTTGCCCGTGACGGCGCAGGCGGTGCGCAACGGTCTGGCGTTTGTCGAGCTGCCGGGGCGTTTTCAGATCATTCCCGGGCAGCCTACCTTGGTGCTGGACGTGGCTCACAACCCGCATTCGGTGGCTGCACTGGCGGCCAATCTGGATGCCATGGGATTTTTCCCCACCACGCATGCGGTGTTTGGCGCGATGGCAGACAAGGATTTGTCGCCCATGCTGGCCAAGGTGGGGCCCATGATCGACCGCTGGTATTTCACCGATTTGCCTTTGCCCCGTGCGGCAACTGCCCAGAGTCTGAATGACCAATGGCAAGCGCAAAACGCCCGCACAGACGCTCATTCAAGCACCTTCCCGGACCCGATGCAGGCCCTGCGGGCCGCCATCGGCGCTGCAAACCCCACTGATAGAATCGCCGTCTTCGGGTCCTTCCACACCGTGGGTGGCGTGTTGAAGGAAGGCGTTCCTCGTCTGTCTGCACAGCATATGCCAGGGGCCTGACTCTGGCCTTCACCCGCCCCAGCCTTGATATTTCGAGTTCACCCCGTACAGACCTGATTTGATGGCTTTGTTTACATTCCGTAAAGGTGGCGACGATGCCACCGCGAAGCCCTCCACGGCTGAAAGTGTGGAGGTCATCCGCAAGCGTGCCAAACACCGTTTACTGGGTGCCGCAGTGTTGGTGCTGGCGGGTGTTGTGGGTTTCCCGCTGGTGTTTGATGGTCAGACCAGGCCAATTTCGGTAGACATTCCCATCGAGATTCCCGATAAGGCCAAGGTCAAGCCCTTGGCCCATGCCCCACAACCCCAAACTGCATCGGCACCCACAGATAGCGGTGTCATCACTGAAACCCGAGCTGAGGCCGGACTTGTCAAGCCGGCAGATGGGGTGGTCACGCCGGCAGCTCCCTCGAAAGCGGAGTCTGCGTTGACGATTGACAGTGCGACTGTGGACAAGCCCCTTTCAAAATCCGAACCCAAACCCGATGAGAAGTTAGACGCCAAGTCAGAAGCCAAGGCGGAGTCCAAGGCAGCACCGGAGGGTGGGCGTTTTGTGGTGCAGGTCGGGGCTTACGCCGACCCCGCAAAAGCTCGCGATGCACGTTTGAAGGTGGAGCGTGCCGGTATGAAGACCTATACCCAGCAAGTGCAGACCAAAGATGGCAGTCGCACTCGCGTGCGTGTGGGGCCGTTTGCCGGGCGAGCGGAAGCGGATAAAGCGGCCGCCAAAATCAAGAAACTGGATTTGGCCGCAGCGGTTTTGAGCCTGTGATTTGATGGCTGGACTGCCCGTACTGGATTGGTTTTTTTTGGCAGTCTTGCTGCTGTCCCTCGTCATGGGGGCATGGCGCGGCCTTGTGTTTGAGTTGATCTCGCTGGCGAGCTGGCTACTTGCCTTTGTGCTGGCTCAGTGGTTTGCATTGGACGCCTCAAAGTGGTTACCCATGTCTGATGCCGACGAGATGGTGCGCTACGGTGCAGGTTTTGCCCTGGTCTTTGTCCTGGCCCTGTTTGCAGGCGGCCTGTTGGCATCTCTGACGCGCAAATTGATCACCACTGTTGGCTTGCGACCCGTCGATCGAGCCCTGGGTGGCCTGTTTGGCCTTGCTCGCGGTGTGCTGCTGACACTGGCACTGGTGGCCGTGGTGGGTATGACGCCCCTTAAAACCAGTGGCTTTTGGGTGGAGTCCGCTGGTGCTGCCTGGGCCAGCGGCGTCCTGAGTACCTTGCGTCCCCTGATGCCGGAATCGTTTGCTAAATATTTGTCCTGAGGCCCAGAACCTATGTGTGGAATCGTCGGCGTTGTCTCCAACGCACCCGTCAATCAGCTGATTTATGACGCCCTGCTGCTGTTGCAGCACCGTGGACAAGATGCCGCAGGTATCGTCACCCAGCAAGAGCGCAAGTTCTTCATGCACAAAGCAAAGGGCATGGTGCGCGATGTGTTTCGAACTCGCAATATGCGCTCCTTGCCCGGCAACTGTGGCCTGGGGCAAGTGCGTTACCCGACGGCGGGCAATGCATTCAGCGAGGAAGAGGCTCAGCCCTTTTATGTGAATGCGCCATTTGGCATCGTGCTGGTACACAACGGCAATTTGACCAATGCCCACGCGCTCAAGACCGAGTTGTTCAGCACCGATCACCGACATATCAACACCGAAAGCGATTCTGAGGTTCTGCTGAACGTGTTGGCGCATGAAATCGAGCGCACCACGCGGGGTTTGCCCCTGCAGGCGGCTGACCTTTTCGCTGCAGTGCGTCAGGTGCATCGCCGGGTCAAGGGTTCTTACGCCGTCATCGCCCTGATTGCCGGGCACGGTGTGCTTGCATTTCGCGACCCGTTTGGCATTCGCCCTTTGTGCATGGGGCGCGCGGATGATGGCGTTGCCATTGCGAGCGAGTCGGTCGCCCTGGAGGGCGTTGGCTATGCGTTCGAGCGCAATGTCGAGCCCGGTGAGGCGGTATTCATTGAGCTCAGTGGCAAGGTGCACTCCCAGCAGTGTGCAGATGCACCACGCTTGAACCCCTGTATTTTTGAGTATGTGTATCTGGCCCGCCCCGACTCGGTGATGGACAACATCTCGGTTTACCAGGCCCGCTTGAATCTGGGTGAGTCGCTGGCCAAACGTTTGGTCTCCACCGTGCCGCCCAGCGAGATCGATGTGGTGATCCCCATTCCCGAGTCCAGTCGACCCAGCGCGGCGCAGCTTGCGCAGTTGCTGGGTTTGCCGTACCGCGAGGGTTTCGTCAAGAACCGCTATGTGGGCCGCACCTTCATCATGCCAGGCCAGTCGGTGCGAAAAAAGTCCGTGCGCCAAAAGCTCAACGTGATCGCCAGCGAGTTCAAGGGCCGCAACGTTTTGCTGGTGGATGACTCGATCGTGCGCGGAACCACCAGCCGTGAAATCGTCCAGATGGCCCGGGATGCGGGCGCCCGCAAGGTTTACATGGCCAGTGCTGCGCCACCGGTGCGATACCCCAACGTCTACGGCATCGATATGCCCACCAGTGCCGAGCTGGTGGCGCACAACCGCACGGTTGAGGAGATACGCGACATCATCGGTTGCGATGCCCTGATTTATCAGGACGTCGAGGGTATGAAGAGGGCGATTGGTTCTCTCAATCCGGCGATTCAGGGCTTTGATGCATCCTGTTTTGATGGCATTTATGTGACTGGCGACATCACGTCAACCGACATTGAACGTTTGAACGAAAAGCGTGTGGGTGGCGATGAAAGCCAGGAGGACAGCTCTCGCCTGGCCTTGCCTAATCCTGCTGACTGAGCCTGCGAGCCTATTTGTATTGCACCGTGAATGCGCCATGACGACCAGACCCTTGCCAGATAAGCTACATCTTGAGACCCTTGCCGTGCGCGCGGCTGTGGACAAGACCCAATACGGCGAAAACGCCGAAGCGCTATTCCTTACGTCCAGTTTTGTCCAGCCCGATTGCGAAACTGCTTCCCGGCGGTTTGCCGGCGAGGAAGATGGCTACATCTATTCGCGATTCACCAACCCCACGGTGGCCAGCATGGAAAAGCGCCTGGCCGCTTTGGAAGGAACCGAGGCTTGCATAGGAACCTCCAGCGGCATGTCTGCTGTGCTGCTCTTGTGCATGGGGCTCTTGAAGGCCGGTGACCACGTCGTGTGTTCGCAATCGGTTTTTGGATCCACCATGAAGCTGATCGGTACCGAGTTTGGCAAATTTGGTGTGGAAAGCAGCTTTGTTTCCCAGACCGACCTGGCTGAGTGGCGTGCTGCTGTGCGGCCCAACACGCGCTTGCTGTTTGCCGAGACGCCCACCAATCCACTGACCGACGTATGTGACATTGCGGCTCTGGCCGAAGTGGCGCACGAGGCGGGTGCCTTGCTGGCCGTTGACAACTGCTTTTGTTCGCCCGCATTGCAGCAACCCGCCAAGCTGGGCGCCGACATCATCATCCACTCTGGGACCAAGTACCTGGACGGACAGGGGCGGGTCATTGCAGGCGCCTTGTGTGCCAGCGAGAAGCTCATCAAGGAAAAATTCATTCCCGTCATGCGCAGTGCGGGCATGAGCTTGTCGCCGTTCAATGCCTGGGTCGTGCTCAAGGGCATGGAAACGCTGGGCATACGCATGGAGGCCCAGTCGCAGCGCGCCTTGGAACTGGCGCATTGGCTGGAGTCTCATCCCAAGATTGCCCGTGTTTATTACCCTGGCCTGAAGAGTCATCCCCAGCATGAACTGGCCATGCGCCAGCAATCTGGCAAAGGTGGTGCCGTGCTTGCTTTTGATGTGAGGGCGGCAGATGCCGAATCCGCTCGACTTGCCGCGTTTTCTGTGATCGACAACACCCAACTCATGTCGGTGACTGCCAATCTGGGTGACGTTAAAACCATCGTCACCCACCCCGCCAGCACCTCTCATGGCCGTCTGACCGAGGCGCAGCGAGCGGCGGCGGGTATCGGCCAAGGCTTGATTCGCATTGCAGTCGGCCTCGAGCATCTAGACGATTTGAAGGCTGACATCGCGCGCGGCCTGGATAAGCTGAAATGACCCTCTCCAATACCACCACACCCACGCACGTCCGTACCCGGTTTGCCCCATCTCCTACGGGCTTTATTCACCTAGGCAATATACGGTCTGCCTTGTATCCCTGGGCCTTTGCCCGCGCCAACGGCGGTGACTTTATTTTGCGTATTGAAGATACCGACCTTGATCGGTCTACCCAAGCGGCAGTGGACGTCATTATTGAAGGCATGCGCTGGCTGGGCCTGGACTACGACGAAGGGCCGTTTTATCAGATGCAGCGTATGGACCGCTACAAGGCTGTCCTGGCGGACTTGCAGGCTGCCGGCCACGTTTACCCCTGTTACATGAGTGTTCAGGAGCTGGATGCCTTGCGTGAAGCTCAAATGGCAGCCAAGGAAAAGCCCCGCTATGACGGCACCTGGCGACCAGAGCCCGGCAAAGTGCTGCCGGTCCCGCCAGAGGGTGTGCAGCCGGTACTGCGCTTTAAAAATCCTCAAGGTGGCGTGGTCAGTTGGGATGACAAGGTCAAAGGCCGTATTGAGATAAATAACGATGAACTCGACGACCTGGTGATTGCACGACCCGACGGAACACCCACCTACAACTTTTGTGTGGTGGTGGACGACATCGACATGGCGATCACCCACGTTATTCGGGGCGACGACCACGTCAACAACACGCCACGGCAAATCAACATCTTCCGTGCCTTGGGCAAAGAACCGCCTGTGTATGCCCACTTGCCTACTGTTTTGAACGAACAGGGCGAGAAGATGAGCAAGCGCAACGGTGCCAAGCCCGTTACCCAATATGCCGCCGAGGGCTATTTGCCCAACGCCATGGTGAACTACCTGGCGCGCCTGGGCTGGAGCCATGGCGATGATGAAATCTTTAGCCGTGAGCAGTTCTTGCAGTGGTTTAACCTGGATCACCTGGGCCGCAGCGCGGCGCAGTTTGACGAGGCCAAGCTGCGTTGGGTGAACGCCCAGCACCTCAAGGCCATGGATAACGCCGAACTTGCCCTACTGGTCTCTGCGCACTTACTCGCCCGCGGCGTTGTGGCTGATCATCGCTTGGAGCGTATCTGCGGCTTGTTCAAAGATCGTTGCGACACCACGGTTGCCCTGGCCGACTGGGTCGCAACCTTTTATGGAGATGTGACCATCAGTGCCGATGACATGGCTCAACACGTTACAGATGCTGTGCGACCGGCACTGGCCCAGCTTGCCCAGAAGTTGGAAGCCAGTCCTTGGGACAAGCCTTCTATTGCCGGTGCCATCAAAGAGGTATTGGTCGCAAGTGGCCTTAAAATGCCCCAGCTTGCAATGCCGGTGCGCGTTCTCGTTATGGGCACGCCTCAAACCCCGTCTCTGGATGCAGTGCTTGAGTTGAGTGAAAAGCAAAAAGTTTTGGAGCGTTTGAGGAAAGTCTGAAAATTGTGTATATAATTCGAGGCTCAGAAGGTGATCAGCAATGTTAAGCAAAGCGATCCAATTTGGGGGTATAGCTCAGCTGGGAGAGCGCTTGCATGGCATGCAAGAGGTCAGCGGTTCGATCCCGCTTACCTCCACCAAAATTCTGAAACGGAAGTCCAAAAGGTTTTGACCCCATCGTCTAGAGGCCTAGGACATCACCCTTTCACGGTGAGTACCGGGGTTCGAATCCCCGTGGGGTCGCCAAGATTCATCGCAAGATGACAGGCGCAAGGTGATAACCACCTGCTTGCAAAAGCAGGTGCTTGGCTCGAAAGAGCAAACGTTATCGCTACCAGGAGTGGTAGTTCAGTTGGTTAGAATACCGGCCTGTCACGCCGGGGGTCGCGGGTTCGAGTCCCGTCCACTCCGCCAACAAAATGGTGAAGCCGTTGTAAGTTTCTGATTTACAACGGCTTTTTCCTTTTTCGGCTCCCAAATTGCTACCCCGTTAACGTTGCGTTGGTGCTACCCCGTAGACCACTTGGGGTAGCAGCAAATGAGGCTCCCCGAGCACCTGGCGTGCCCGGCAGCAGGCCTTGTTGACGTTGCTCCCGGTGGTCCTGTTGAACCCATGCAGGAGCATCCCATGCGTCAAGCGCAAGCAACGTCCGACTCATCATCCCCATCGCATCCACGGCGTAAGCAGCAGCCATCCCAGGCCTTGAGCCCTATTCACCCATCCTTGCTGTACGCGGTTCCCCAGAATTCGCCCTCCAGGGCGTCATCGCCCATGCAGCCCCCCGGAAAGCTGCCCAAGTACATGCACCGCCGCGGGCGCTTCTACTATTTCAAACGAAAAATTCCGGCCGACCTGATGCACGTGTTTGGCGATGGGCGCGACCAGATGTGGAAGGCGCTGGGTACATCGCTTTTTGAGAAGGCCAAGGTCATGCTCGCAGTCGAGGTGAGCGAGTTTGACTTTGCTGTGGCCAAGCACCGTCGACAGCTCGCAGCAAAGTCTGCAGGCGTGCCGGTGCGCGTTAACGTGCCAAAGGAAAGTGATGCATCAGAAGCTGTGGACGTCGCCTTGACTCCCGACCAGCAAGCGCATATGGCCCTGGTGCGCGGGATTGAAGAGAGCCTTCAGAAATTGATGGCGATGATGCCGGGTGGGTCAGGGTTGGCTGGCGTGAACACTGTCATGAAAACAGCCCCCGCTATTGCGCTGCCTGCATCGGCAAGGGCCAAGGTTCAGGGGACAAACGAGCGGGCCAAGCCCGTCACACAGATTTCCACCGACCCGAACTATGGCGCGCGTAAGCCCACTTTGCTCCACCTCTACGAAGACTGGCGCTTGAAACAGACGCGTGAACGCAGTGCCAAAACGATGTTGCGAACGGTGCATGAGTTCCGGGACATCCATGGCTCATTGGCGGTGGAGTCCATCACCCGCCAGCACGCCCGCGACTATCGGGACCTGCTGATAGAACGCGGTCTTGCCAAGGACACCGTGGCAAACAAAATCGGATACCTGGCCACGCTGGTACGCCACGGCATGATGGAAATTGTGGAAGACCTGCAGCGCAATCCGTTCGAGAAGATTGCGGTATCCGGCGGCGCCGGATTGAGACCAAAGAAGAACCGCCGTGCCTACACCATCACCGAACTGAACCAAATCTTTGCCGGTGGCCTGTACACCGGAGAACTCAGGGTGAAAGGGCAGTTGTTGGAGGCAGCGTATTGGCTGCCGCTGCTCGGTCCCTTCGTCGGTGCACGCATCGAAGAGATTTGCCAATTGCGGGTCGAGGATGTTCAACGTATCAATGGCGTCTGGTGCCTGCGTATCTGTGACCTTGACGAAGACCAGAAGCTCAAGAACGACGGAAGCTTTCGGCGTGTGCCTCTGCATGAAGACGTCATTCGCTGTGGATTTCTGCGGCATGCGGCACAAATGAAGCTCGCAGGGCACGAGCGTCTCTTCCCCTCATTGCGCAACGACAACGAAAACGGCGTGTACTCGAACGCGCCCGGAAAATGGTTTGGCCGGTACCTCGACTCGGTAGGTCTCTCAGACCATCGGTTGGACTACCACTCGTACCGGTACTTCTTTCGCCAACAGTGCAGTCTGTGCGGAGTCGAGGAAGAGCCTCGGGACGCACTGACGGGTCATTGGGTCGGAAAGTCCGACAGTGGTCGGGCCTACATGAAAGGCGAGAACGCACAGTACCCGTTCCCGAAGTTGGTGGATGCCATTGGCCGCCTGCGTTACGACGACCTGCGGATATCGCACCTGCACATTGCAAATCCCATGCATGGTGTTGTGGAAACGCTCATCGAGGGTACGTGAAGACGATGCCAAAGGGCACATTGGCGCCCGACTGGGCACCATGAATTGGACTTTTTGGAAAAAGTCAATAGCCTATATTTGATGCGGATTGTGAGTTTTCTCACAATCTGCATCAAATAGGTAAAAAACGCCCCTTCGCTGTCATCAGAATTCATTTCCTCGACGCACTTGCAAGTTTGCGGTGCGGTTAACACCGAAGGAAATGGTTTTTCAAATGTCAGTAAGTTGTGCTGCTCAAGCGCCTATCCACGACCAGGAATTGGGCCTGCGTCTTCCCAAATATCTTCATTGCCGCGAAGGCGTCTTCTACTTCAAACGCAAGATTCCGGCGCAACTGCACAGCGCCATGATTCCACCAAAGAAGCAGGTATGGAAGTCACTTCAAACCGAGGACTTTTGCGAAGCCGTTGAACTACTTCGAGTTGAAAATGAAATCTTCGAAGAGGCGATGAACGACGTCAAATTTGAACTATCAGGCTACAAGCGTACCCAATTGACTTTGTCTACCAGAGGGCAGGGGACCACCAAGTATCTTCTCGACGAACACATTCCATTCGTAGTGGCGCGCTACCGCTACATGCAGCTCATGCAGGCCGACGAAGAGCGCTCCAAGGCATCCCCGCAGGAAATTACGGAGCAGCGAGCATGGGTGATGGACGTCCTGCGCAGTCGCCAAGCGTCTGCAGGCAGTATGGACTATCGCTCTATGGAGGAAACCGCAGAGATGATGCTGCATCTAGAACGTCTGAATATCCCTCCAAACACAGATAGAAAAAAGAAGCTTATGCAGTATCTGCTTGCTGCTGAAGTGGATATCCTGAAGGAGCATCTGAACCGGTTGGATGGACTTGCAAGTCCTGAACCCTTAGAGCAGCCGATGGCACCACGCGAAATGCCAACAATGAAGGATGCATTTGAAGCTTGGAAGGCCAAGCGGGCACCCGACCAAGTCCAATCTGACAGGATAAAAAACGTCACTTCCGGTGACCGCTCAAGAACATACCAAACGGTAAGGCTCCACACCGTTGAAACGTATGAACGCTACGTGAGGGAGTTTGAGAACGTTTGTGGCGAGTTACCCATAGAAGCAATCACTAGTGCACACGTCAATCTATTCAGGGATTATTTGATAGCAGGTAAATTGGTGCGCCCGACCGTCAAAAATCATATCGGCGGACTTGCTGCGATGTTGCGGGCTTCATCGAGTACTGCAAAAAAATTTAAGGCAAAAACTGAGCTGAATGTCTTTGACTTCGTAGACTATGAATGCGTTCCAGAGCGCTCTCACAAAGAAAAGCGCAGGGCGTACGAAGCCAGTGAAATGGCCGTGCTATTTCAGTCTCCAATCTATACGCAACGACTGCTCGTGGAAGGCCAATGCCAGGAAGCCTCGTACTGGGTTCCTCTGATGTCGCCATTTGCCGGCCCTCGAATCGAAGAGTTGGCTCAGCTGCGAATGGAAGACATTAAATGCATCAATGAAGTGTGGACTTTACGCATTGCGAACCTGTGGGATAACCAGGAAATCAAGACGCCAAACAGTTTCCGATTGGTGCCCATCCACAAAGAAATAATTCGCTGCGGATTCCTGGTCTACGCTGCCAAGCAAAAGCGAGCCGGGCACCAGCGGGTATTTCCATCGCTATCGAACGACAACAAACGCAAAAAATGGTCGAACGCATTGGGAAAGTGGTATTCACGCTATCTGGACACTATCGGACTCAATGACAAACGTCTGTGCCATCACTCATTTCGATTTAACTTTGCGCAGCAGTTGGTGAGATGCGGCATTGACAATCTAACTCGTGAAGCGCTCATGGGGCACTGGCTCACGACCCAGTCTGCTAACTCGAATAGGCAATACATAGCCAACAGCGAACAGCAATATCCCTTTGAGGCATTGGTCAATGCGATACGCAATCTCAATTACGAGGCGCTTGACCTGTCTCATTTGTATGTGGACGAGCCGGAGAAAGACTTGGGTGTGCTTTTGACCTAAACAGAAAAACAGCACTGTGCCTAGATGCGAACTGGTGTGAACGCACAGCGGGCAAAGCGAAGCTAATTTGGTTACCGTAATACGTTATCGAATCTTTGGAAGCCCCCTGTGGACGTGTCATTTGCCGTGAAACAATGCATCCATCGGCATAGAAAATCGCAATAAGTTGATAGATGACAGACACTTAGCCCGTGCTTCTGAAAGAGCGTGAAACATTGAAATTGAGTTTGCACTACCGCTGCGATTAACCCTCAATATCTTCCGGCCTCGGGAGCCGGGTAGCGCTTGTTAGTTAACTTACTGACAGCGCTATGCCCGCGCAATCGGGATGTCCTCCCAGCACGTCGTATACCCCGGCGTTCTTCGCTCCTGCCTCATCGACCACATCCGCTTGTTTCCGTCGAGCCCTGCACTGGCCACATGTACGGACCCTTTGCCGTACCGTTGATTGAGCTGGTCCAGTGCGGTCATCAATTTCCCGCGGTCTCGTCCTTCTTCACCATCAAGGTCCAGTTCGGCCTGTAGATGCACCGATGCCGATTGCAATTCCATCAACATCACGCCGGCTTTCGCCAACTTGAATCCCGGCCGATAAATTGCCCTGAGCCCGTCAAGTGCCGCTGCTACGATGCGCGCAGTATCGGAAGTAGGACGCAGGAAGGGAACAACCATGGACCTGCTGTACTGCGGGTCATTGCGGAACGGACTCGTCCGGATGAACACTAGGATTTCTCCGGAAAGGCTGCCTTGTTTGCGCAATTTCTCTGAAGCCCGACTTGCAAACTCAGTCACAGCCTCGTTGAGTTGATGCAACTCCGTCACTGGGTGTCCAAATGACCGCGTGCACGCAATCTGTTGCTTTGGTGCTGGTGCGTCTTCGAAGCTAATACAGGGCGTTCCTTGAAGCTCACGGACCGTGCGCTCGAGCATGACTGACCACCGACTTCGGACCATCGCCGCATCGAGACGTGTCAGGTCCAGCACGGTGCTTATGCCACTCTCCTTGAGTTGCTTCGTAATCCTGGGTCCGACCCCCCAGACCTCTTGAACTTCGGTGGAACCCAACACCGCTTCCAGTTCCGCAGAACTCAGCGAAGCGAGATTGCAGACCTGCGCCAGGTGCCTTGGGTAGGTGCCCGGTTTGCGTTCTGCCGTTTTCGCAATGTGATTGGCAAGTTTGGCCAGGGTCTTAGTGGCACCGATGCCAATCCCGCATGGGATACCGACCCATTGCAGGATTCTGGAACGGACTTTGTGCGACCGCTCAACGAGGTCTCCCCGCACTCCGTCAAGACTAATGAAGGACTCATCGATTGAATAGATTTCTTGGCTGGGCCCGAGGCCGGCAGCCAGACTCATCATGCGGTCGCTCAAATCCCCATATAGAGCGAAATTGGCTGACAGCGCAACCAGACCATGCGATTCGGCAAAGTGTTTTATCTGGAACCACGGGGCGCCCATCTTGATTCCCAGAGCCTTGGCTTCGTTGCTTCGCGCCACGGCGCAGCCGTCGTTGTTACTTAGGACGACAACGGGTAGACCCTCCAGGCTCGGCCTGAAAACGCGCTCGCAAGACACATAGAAGTTGTTGCCGTCGACCAGGGCAAACATGGCGAACTCTCGGGGTACTCAAGTCGAGAACTGCTTGATGGTGGCGGTCACGACACCCCACACCACGATTTCCTGGCCATCCTTTGGATTGATGTCTGCGAAGGTTGGGTTCGCAGCTTTCAGCTTCACCTGGCCTGCGCGCTGGTATAGGCGTTTGACGGTGAAATCGCCATCAACCACGGCCACCACGATATGGTTGTGCCGAGGCTTCACGGCCCGGTCGACAACCAGAACATCGTTGTCGAAGATTCCGGCCTCCACCATGGAGTGGCCGGAGGCCTTCAGAAGGTACGTGGCCTGAGGGTGTTTGATGAGTACTTTGGACAGGTCAATGCGCTCAGCGCCCAGGTCTTCTGCAGGCGACGGGAAGCCGGCGCAAACCCTGTTCTTGATTTGCAGGATGAGCGTCTGTACATCCGAAAGTAGGACAGGCTTAGACTGTGAAATAATACTGTACATGCATACAGTTTATTCCAAAGTACGATTTCCGTAATGTGTAGTCGCTACCAAGCCCTAAACGAGTCCGAAAAATTCCGCAAGGCGTTTGGAGTTGCGCTGCCGCCTGCATCCGGAACATTTGATATGTGGCCAGAGCACGTTGGGAGCTTCATACGTTGTCACCCCAATGCCGACGTCTGGGACGAGCTCGTGCCATCTGGTGAGGCGCTGAACGAGCTCTTCGGAATAGCGCCGCACTGCTCGCTGCATCGACTATGGCACTAGTTTCGCGTGTAACTGTAGATTGCCCTCAATGTGGTCTAAGGGACGGCTTCGGGAAGGTTGAAGTCTTCAGCGGCTCGTACGTCTTTCTTGGTTGCAAGAAATGTCACTACAGCGAACGCATCCAACTCCCACCGCTACGCAAAAAGATTCTGTACCTTGACCAGTATTTCTTCTCGCACACGTTCCGGGGAAAACTGCCTGAGTATTTGAAGGCGGCAGAACTGATTGAGAAAGCCAGCTCAATGCAGCTGCTGGTTGCGCCGTACTCATCAATTCACGAAGATGAGACCCACCTTTGGGAAAAGCGGGACGAGCTCTTTAAATTCATAAAGGCAACTTCCCGTGGTCACACATTCAAATCTGAATTTGAAGTTGAGCAAACACAAGTTTGGAAGGCGTTTCGGGCCTGGATGAACAAGGTGTCGCCAGATTACCTTGTGGAAGAGAAGGACGCATTGCGTGGTGATATACATCAATGGGACGGCTACATGCGGATTGAAGTGGGGCGCTACATGGGCAACATCGAGCTCATGCGCAGGTTGAAAGACCAGTCGGTGGAAGGGCTCGTCGACTTGTTCGATGGCTGGCGCAAATCAAACTCTACTTTCGAGGAAGACCTAGCACAAGAATATGCGTCGGTTCCGAAAGGGTATTTCGACTCCTATTTTGACTATGTCGGCCGTATTGTTTCTGGGGATGTTGAGGCATTCCTGACCTCGCCGATGAGGTCCATGATGGTCGAAAGCATGTTGCGTATGGTTCCCAAAGAAGTACCTGAAGAAGGGCGACTTCGGGTGTGTGCGGAATTCATGATGCAGTCCGAGCATTTCCGGAGTATCCCCTCCCATTATTTGGCCGCTCGTGTGTATGCGACGGTTAAAGACATGGTGAAACGCGGGGCATACACAAACCGGGAAAAAGCGCTGAGAATCTTCAATGGCTTTTTTTACGATGTGAAGCACCTGTCCACTTACGCTCCGTACTGCGACGCTTTTTTACTGGATAAACGGATGGCGGATATCGTCAGTAAGCCATCAGTCGGTATCGAGCAAAAGTACGGCACCAAGATATTCAGCGAGAACAATTGGGACGAACTCATTGCGTGGCTGGAAGTTCTACCGAAAAGCATGAGTGAAGAGCACCGTGCGGGCTTGATTGCCGCGTACCACTAGTGCCGTCGAATTTAGGGCTATCAACTCTTCCCTAGGTCATTAAATGGCATGTTTTCCCACCTTCGCAACTTTATTCAGACGTTTCATGAGCTTCGCTTCTTTGAGCGCTTCTTCGAATTGAATTGCCGCCGAACGAATCTTATTGCTTTGCACCTTTAGCTGGTCAAGGTCGTTGAGGCACTTGGCGCTGTCAATGCCCGTATAGGTTAGAAGCCCCGGTGACAGCTCCAATCCACGCTCACGAAGTTTGGCAGCGGTATGTTGCAATTCCAAAGCGGCCCCATGCAACACACTGGACGCAAGGTCGAGGTCCGATTGCGGTTCTACATGGAAGAACTGCTCGTGCATGACGTCCACGAGTTGATTTCGGGCTAACTCCAGTATTTCATCTGACAACAGTGGCTGTCGACCGAAGGTGCCGTTGTGCAATAGCCAAGTCGCAATTTCTGCCGATTGCTCTTCATTGAGTTCGACGTCTGGGCGCAGATGGATACCTGCTGGCAGTTTGGCACGGTCAATACCCATGTTAAAGCTGCCAAGGTACTGTGTCTTCGTACGTCGTGATTCTTTGTCGTAGTACTGGCGGACCAGCGTGCAGGTGGTTTTGCCCTTCGCCGGGGCTTTGATGATGAATGATTTCATGGATGGGAATCTCGCGGTTAGTTGTGAAGTTGCCGCGCGCCAACTGTTGTATCGCCGCGCGTGCAAGTCGTATAGACACTGCGAGTCGGCAAGTGAAGTCGCTATGCGTTCATAAGAGCGGTCACCGCGCGGCCAGCAGCAGGACTCCGCGCGGTGTGTACTCAGTTACCTGCGCCGCTAAACGGGAAGTCACCGCGAACGAGATGGCCCAACGTCACATCGCTAAAAACCTTGAAGCGCCCCATTTTTGGTAAGTGTTGGCTCGTGATTTCTTTCAACGACCGCAGGCGCCCGGCGTTCTCGCCATATTTGATGGCGAACTGTGTATATCGGCCCAGCCAGGCCTTGCGGACCAGACCCCAAGCACTATCGGCCTCGCGGTGCAGCTGTAAAACTTGGGACCGCACCCCTGAGAACAATGGCCGTCGGCGCTGGTAAGCCAGTGTCCCGCGCAGACCATCCATGTGGCCGATGTCGTCACGGCCGAAGTTCAGGTCTTTGACGTCGCGCTCAATGGCAGCCATGACGTGGCCGTAAGCAACGTTCGTCATCTTCCATGTCCATGTGGAGCAGTCCTTGATGACCTGCTTCTCCCGCCCAGTCTTGGCATCCATAAATGTTCTGGCGTCTTTCTTGTGGGCGTACAGGAGCACATAGTCGTCAAACTCGATGTGGCCGTTGGCCCTGAGCGCGTGTCTGGCAACATGGGCATCCGGACTTTTGCTGTCGGCGAGGCCTCCGAGGCCTGTACTGGACAGCACCCACCAAGCTATGGTGCCGTTTGCGGCAGGATAGGCAACAAAGTGGGCTGATGCCAGACCTTTGGAGCGGTCATACGTTCGGCCTCGCTCATCACGCTGAATGGGGTAGCGCGTGGCCAGTTTGGCTGCCAACGCAGGCAGCTTGGCAGGCGATATGACGCCGCCAATCCAGTATGGGTTGCCTCTTAAGACAAGCGTTTGCAGGTGCTGCATCAGGACTGTTTTGCCGGTGGGGACGCGCAGGTTAAGAATGTCGAGGTTGTTTTTCATGTTCAAGTCGCTTTTGTAGGTAGAAGGTCATACCTATAGCGACAGCGACTGAAAATGGGATGTCTGCCAACGTCAATGGGCTGTCTGCCACTGCCGTTTCACGAAATGGGACGTCTGTAGACGTTCGATTGAGGGAAGACTATGAAGCCATTAAAAATTTTTCGACCTGGTCGAAAAATGATGGCTATACGCTGCATAGGACTTGTGATGTGCGTGCCAACGCATTGAACGGGGCCAGGTGCGCCAACACCCTCAAACTTCTCGAAGTTCACAGGGGCGCGCCAACGCCCCGAACTTCATCATCATCTTTTCTTCCGGCGTGAGCTCGGGTAGTTCCCGAGCGCCACAGCGCGTAGTGCATCCTCAAACGGGTGCCCGCTACGTGTCGGAAGGGGGGCGGGGAGTAATCCCGGCAGCGTAAGCTGCCGGAGTAATCCCCCGCCTCTACTTCATACGCCCGGGTAGCCACCCGGGGTGTCATGCAGGGTTGCGTTGAAAGCACCCTTTGCTGAGACCGTGCGATTGGGGAAGGGCTGGCCAGGGGTAATAACCTGTCTAAGGGCTGATAAGCCTGTGACCCTCGGATTTGTCATCCGGGACGAGCGCCTGATATGCGAGATGATTTATTAAAGTCTGTCGGACCGCTACCCTGCCTCCTGAAAAAGGGCAGAGGCGAGACGATTACCGACATGCAGTCCAGCTGGGCGAGGCGAGGCACCGATTTGGTGTCGAAGTCCGCGACCGCACACAAGCCAGGGTTCGAACCTGGTGAGGGGTACGGGTGGTAGCAGGGGGTTAGATGGGTCGCACCATCAACGCCGTCGGCATCACTGGGAGCAAAAGCATGTAAAAGCCCGTGAGGGCAATCGGATGAGTGTGAGCAAGCTAGGGCCTGAAGTGCCTGGAAATTGTGGAAATGAGCAGAGAACAGTGCGATGAGTACCCACCCGCTTAATGGTTTCGGGGTGAGGGAAATCTGGGGATGCGCCAGAAAGCACTGCTGTTCGTGAGCAACTTGCGTTCTACTCGTTAAGACTTGCATATCGAACCAACACAAAATGGCCCGCGGGGCGTGGAAGTAACTACCACGCCAACCAAGGGCTATAAGCCAACTGCTGGGGTTAAGGGCAGGGAGCATTCCCTGGACAACATCCCAAGACCGTCATGGTCTGCCTATGCGGTTGAGTGGCCGGCGAGAGCCGAGTCGGATGGAACGATGATGATTTGGAAGTGAACGGTCCTCTCCTTGGCAGGAGGGGTACCGGCAAAAGATGCCTTGGCGGGCATCTTTCGAGCCATGCGGCGTTTTTATTCGGTGAGCCAGACTTGGCGGTCTGGTGAGCTCGAGCGCTTGCAGGGTGCGTGGAAATTTGAGGCGTTGCCTCTGGTGAACCACGGCGGATGGACAAGGCAAGGGAGATGTCCCTGATTGCGTAATTCGTTTGATTCATGCCCCGAAGCTATCGCTTCGGGGTTTATTCAGCGACGCAATTGAATCAATGCCGCAAACGAGGAAGCCTCCCGCAAGGGGGGCTTTTTCCATTTCAACAGAGTTGTGTTTAAGGTGTGTGTTTGCCAGCCTGAGGTTGCTTAGAACGAACACCGGCAGCGGCAACGGCAGGTGAGCGCAGACCCCAACAAGAAGAATGTCCCCAGGAGCCCTTGAGAGTTCGCCAGGGTACCAGCCAACTGCCACCTTCAATGGGCGTTCCTGATGAGGCTTGCGCTGTTGGGCTACAGTTCAATCTTGCCCGTACGTTTCACTTTCGCCAGGTGCCACTGCCGGCGCTGCTGCGCTACCTGGCGATGATTGCTCGAACATCGACTTGTCGATAGCAACCTTGCGTCCGGCAACGCCGGTGAGGAACTCCTCATACATGGATTTTGCCTTCGCCAAGATTTCCACCTTTACCTCTTTGGTGACGTCAGACTCGTCGATTCGATTCTCTTCGCAGTGGGCCGCAAGTCTGCGGCGGTAGAGCGCTTGAGCGACTGCAGCGCGGGCGCTTGTGCGGTCTGTGTCGACCACTTTCTGAAGCTCGGGAGCTGAGGGTTTCCACAATTCGAGCAGTAGGTAACGGTACTTCGGCCACTCAGCCGGCTGCATCTCAGAGGGAATGACTATCTGACGGAAGGTTGGCCCTCCGCTCGTGAGTTTGACCTCCGGTTCCACGATGAGCTCGCCTTCAAAGGTGTGCATGAGAGCCTTCAATTCGCCAATGTTCTTGGGGCGCAGTAGGCTGTTGATTGCCTCAACGTACTCGTCCAGCAAGGCGGACGTTGAATACTGAATACCTCCGAATGCAATTTGAATAGCCTCAGCATAGGTGCACACCATCGCGGTCTGGAACGCGACAGTAGAAAACACGTTTTCAAACATTCGGTCAATTGCGTCGCGGACTGCCTTTGCAACGACGCCATCATGGATAACTTGCTTCTTGGCTGCGCCACTCATTGCATCCAGCATGAACAGGGCCCTGGTTGCCTTCATGGACTCGACGGTCGCTTTGCGACTCGCCATGAGTCCGTTAACTCGGTCGAGAGTTTCTTTAATTTCCGGCGTTGTCCAGTTGGGTTCTTTGTCCTGCACTCGGCGGTTCAAGCCCTCTCGGAAATCGTCGAAGGTACGGGATGTCGCTTGGCCATCGAAGAGCATCTTCTCAAGTTCAGCGTCGCGCTTACTCAACAGTTCCTGGTTCAAGTTGATAGTCGCACGTGCGAAGGCCGCAAGTGGATGCACTTTACCGAAGACTCTGTCGATGACAGGTACATAGAGGTTGGTCCATTTTTCCCTGAAGATTTCGGCGATTTCGTCGGAGTAGTTGGTTCGAGTGTTTACATTCTTTTGGTCCGACGTCAATTCGTCCTTGAGGCCAAGACGCTCAAAGGCTTCATCCAGCCGCTTTCGGGGGGCCCCGACCTTGCCACGTGCTTCAACACCACGGGCATGTCCGTTCATCAGGAGGTGTTCTGTCAGGTGGTAAAGGTGGCTTACACCGCTAAAGGCTGCATCGCTAACAATCTTGACTCGGTCACCTTCTTGGTCGAGTTCAACGTTCCAGATACGCAGGCCAGTGTCGTCTTTTGCGTCCAGCTGCTTGATGTAAGACAACGTTGCTCGCAGGCATTCAGCAACGATATCCTGGTCATTCAATAATTTGTTTCGCGAATCGGAGACCTTCTTGGCCGTCTTGTTCAAGGTGAGGAAGACTCGACGTGCAGCTCGGACCACATCTATGTCTTGCGCCATCGTTCCATCAAGCTGAGGAAAAGCGCAGATAAGGACTGGAAGCTGGAGTTCGCTCAAGTTATAAGAGCGAATCTCTTTTTCCGGCCAGACCTTGTAGTAGCCCTCATACGGGCTCCGACGTGCATCAGACCACCCTCCAGTTAAGTTCCGGTATAAAGCCAGCAATGCCATCGCGCGATGCTGGCCGTCCACGATTGCGAGCGTGCAGTTATCCCGCGCCAGGCTCAATCGAGCTCCCTCTGAAAGCGGTGCTTCATTGCGGTAATGCTGGAAGAATTCGAACTGCTCCTCGCCAAGGTCACCGGCCGTAATGCGGTCCTCCTTGATACCCGCATGCTCCTGCGAATCGATGCGCGACCGCGTCACTTTGCGGTAGTTGGCATCGGGTACTC
>JBEEJZ010000173.1:0-35918 GCA_041168905.1 Pseudomonadota bacterium
ATACGTATGAGTATTTGAGCAAGGTCAGTGCGCTGGAGGACATTGATGCGGTGATGAAGGCGTACAAGTTGTACACGGAGCAGATGGCTGCGTGTGATCTGGAGCCTTTGCTGTCGATCACACGGGCCTGGCGTTTGGTGAAGTTTGTGGACAACCAGATGCTGGCGATGACCAAGTGCAGCAAGTGTGGGGGGCATTTTGTGACGGAGCCTTACGAGAATGCGCGTCACTTTGAGTGTGGCTTGTGCTCGCCTCCGGCGCGCGCGGGCAAGGGCGCGTCCACCGGGGGGATTTTGTTGCATTGACAACCAAAGGTCTTCGAAAGCAGCGAAGAATTGCGGCTACGAAGTCTGCTTCAGGGCCACGACGCACGGCTGCAGCGACGGCATATGGGCCGACAAAGCCGCCTTTCTACGCGTTTTTGACCGCCCCCTGCGCCACTAGAATCCAACGGCGCGTGCCATCACGTCACACCGGTGACGCCAGCCGCGCCTAATCTGAGGCCAGCACACATGGTTGTTATTGTTGGATACGTCGTTTCGCTGGGTTGTATCTTTGGTGTTTACATCTTTCACGGTGGCAACATCGGTGTCATCCTGACTGCCCTGCCCTTTGAGCTGATCACCATTTTTGGTGGTGCTTTGGGTGCGTTCGCCGTGAACAACCAGCCCAAGGTTCTGAAGGCCACCATCGCCCTGATTCCCCAGGCCATCAAAAGCTCAAAGTACACCAAGGCGCGCTACATGGAGCTGATGGCGTTGCTCTACGACATTCTTCAAAAGGCCCGCAAAGAGGGCTTGATGGCCATCGAAAAAGATGTCGAAGCGCCTGAAGAGTCCGAAATATTTAAAAAATATCCCGCTGTCGGCAGTGATCACCATGTGGTGGAGTTCATGACCGACTATCTGCGCATGATGGTGTCCGGCAACCTGAACGCGCACGAGATCGAGTCATTGATGGACAGCGAAATCGACACGCACCATGCCGAAGCGCACGCCCCCGTTGCAGCCATTGCAAGGCTGGCGGGCGCGCTTCCCGCCTTCGGTATCGTGGCCGCTGTGCTGGGGGTGGTCAACACCATGGGATCCGTAGGACAACCGCCCGCCGTCCTGGGCGGCATGATCGCCTCCGCCTTGGTGGGTACTTTCCTGGGCATCTTGCTGGCCTACGGTGTGGTTGAACCGCTGGGCGGACTGCTGGAGCAAAAATCTGAGGACAGCGCCAAAGAATTGCAGTGCATCAAGACGACCTTGCTGGCCAGCATGCAGGGCTACAACCCCGCAACCGCCATTGAATTTGGCCGCAAGGTCCTGTTCTCGACCGAGCGCCCCAGCTTCTCCGAGCTGGAGAACCATGTCCGCGGCAAGAAGTAAGCCGAACGGGATCTGATATGGCAGGCGACGCCAAAAAACTGCAGCCCATCATTGTCAAGAAGGTCAAGAAGGGCGGCCACTCGGCCCACGGGGGTGCATGGAAGATTGCCTACGCCGACTTTGTAACGGCCATGATGGCCTTTTTCCTGCTGATGTGGCTGCTGGGATCGACCTCGGAAGGCGATAAAAAAGGCTTGTCCGACTATTTCAGTGCGCCGCTGAAGGTGGCTATGGCCGGGGGCAGTGGGGCTGGCGCGAGCAACAGCATATTGACCGGGGGTGGCAAAGACCTCTCGCGCAGCACCGGGCAAACTCCCAGTGGTTCTGGCGAGGATCCCATGGCACGAAAAATGGCGGCAGACCAGTTACGCGAAGCCGTCAAGGCGGAAGTCGCCAAGCAGGATGCAAAAAAACTACGTGCGCTGAGCGACAAGATCAGCTCCATCATTTCCAACAGCCCGAAACTGGCAGACTACAAATCGCAAATCCGTCTGGAAACCACCCCTGACGGCCTGCAGATACAGATCGTTGACGAGCAAAACCGTCCCATGTTCGACAGTGGCTCGGCACTGGTCAAGCCCTACATGCGTGAGATTTTGCGAGCCATCGGCGCAGCCCTCAACGACGTGGAAAACAAGATCAGTCTGGATGGGCACACCGACCGGGCTTCGTTTGGCAATGGCGACCGTGGCTACAGCAACTGGGAACTATCAGCCGACCGGGCTAACTCATCCCGGCGTGAACTGGTTGCCGCTGGCATGCCCGACGACAAGCTGGCCCGGGTGACGGGCCTGGCGTCGAGCAACCTGCTGGATCCGCAAAACCCTTTGAGCCCGACCAATCGAAGAATCAGTATCATCGTCATGACCCGGGAGGCGGAGGAACGCATGCTGGGGGGCCCGCGAACGGTAACAGCGATAGAAACCACGCCTCCTGAAGCCGCAGATACAGCATCGAAGCCGTGACGCAAGGTAACAATGAACTGGCAATCAAACATCATATTCCGGCCGTGCGCCATTGAAAGGGCCATCCATGGCAAATGAACTGCGTTTTCTGGTGGTTGACGATTTCTCAACCATGCGCCGTATCGTGCGCAACCTGCTCAAGGAAAGCGGCTACTCTGAAGCCGATGAGGCTGAAGATGGTGTGGTCGCACTCAACAAACTGCGCAACAGCAGATTTGATTTCGTGGTGAGTGACATCAACATGCCCAACATGAACGGTTTTGAACTGTTGGTTGAAATCAAGAAAGATGAAAAGCTCAAGCACCTGCCGGTTCTGATGGTGACGGCAGAGGCCCGCAAAGAGGATATCGTTCTGGCGGCGCAGCAGGGCGCGGCTGGCTACATCGTCAAGCCATTCACCAAAGCCACCCTGGAAGACAAGGTAGCCAACATCCTCAAGAAGCTGGGCTTGCAAGCATGAGCACGCCAACCAGCCAGACGGCAGATAACGAGGTCAGCGCTGCCCCAACCCACGAGATACACCACAAGATTGGTGTACTGACCAGGCAGTTGCACGACTCACTCAACGGACTGGGCCTCACCGGCAAACTCAAGGGCACAGCAGAAGAGTTGCCCGATGCCAAAAGCCGCTTGAACTACATCGCCCGACTCACAGGTGAAGCCGCTGAGAAGGTGTTAAACCGGGTCGACCAGGCCAAGGCGCAGCACGCGCACATGGCCGGCGAAACCCAGCGTGTGGCAGCCCTGATCGTGAAAGACCCGGTGGCGGCGGTGGCCAAGGGCCACGTGCTGAATTTCGTGCACGACGTCGAAAAAACGTCTCAGGAAATTGACGGGCACCTGACCGAAATCATGATGGCTCAGGACTTTCATGATCTGACCGGCCAGGTCATTGCAAAAGTGGTGGCTCTGGCTGCCAACATCGAAGAACAACTGGTGCAGTTACTGATTCAAACCGCCCCGCCCAGCGCGGCGGTGACAACGCCCACAGCACCCGCTTACGTGCCCGCGCTCTCTGGCCCGGTCGTCAACCCGGAGGGCAATACCGAGGTGGTGACCGGACAATCCGAGGTCGACGACCTTCTGGCCAGCCTGGGCTTCTGACCCACCGGGAATAGCGGGCTTTTTAGCCCCCTATTCCTGCTTTAGTTTTCATAGCGCCTCATGACAATGGCGGGAAGCACTTCCCCCCCATCGTCATGGAATCCAGCAGTCAAGATCGCAACCTCCCCGCCTCGGAACGCAAGCTACAAAAAGCGCGTGATGACGGCCAGGTGAATCGTTCACGAGACCTGTCGCATCTGGCGGTCTTAGGGGCGGGCGCGCTGGGTTTGATTGCATTGCTGCCAATGGGGTTTGAACGACTCCAACTCAGCCTCAGCCAGCAACTGCGTTTCAACGCCGCCAACCTGGCGCAGCCGGGCAACATGCTCGACCGTCTGCAAGACATGGTCAGCATCGGCCTGCTCGCCAGCGTGGGTTTCGCGGCCATCGTGTCTTTTGCCGCTGTTGCGAGTGCAGTGGCCAGCGGCGGCTGGGTGCAAAGCCTCAAGCCCATCCTTCCAGACTTCAGCCGCGTCAACCCTCTGTCCGGTTTTGGCCGGCTTTTCACCAAAGACAAAGCCATCGAAATCGCCAAGATGAGCTTCATTACCGCTGTGCTGTTTGCCATCGGTGCCACTTATCTCAGTTCGGGCCTGACCACGTTGGCGAGCATGATGATGCAACCGTCGCCCGCTGCCATCGTGCACTTGGCCGACTGGATCAAGGCGGGACTGGGCTTGTTGATGCTGGTCGTGGCGGGAGTCGCCATGATCGACGTGCCCATCCAGAACTTCCTGCACAAATCCCACCTGAAGATGAGCCACCAGGAAATGAAGCAGGAGCACAAGGAGTCTGACGGCAATCCCCAGATGAAAGGCCGTATGCGCCAGCGCCAGCGTGAGATGGCCAATGGCAACAGCATCCGCGCGGTGCCCAAAGCCGACTTTGTGGTGATGAACCCCACCCACTACGCTGTGGCCATCAAATACGACGAAAAAACCATGGCTGCGCCGCAGGTCATTTCCAAGGGGGCTGACGTGCTGGCTTTCAAGATCCGCGAACTGGCCAAGGCCAGCTCAATACCTGTGCTGCAGTCGCCAGTGCTGGCGCGGGCCTTGTATGCCCACGCCGAGCTGGACCGGGACATCCCTTCCAGCCTGTACACCGCCGTGGCACAGGTGCTGGCCTACGTTTACCGCTTGCGTGCTGCCCTGCGTGGTGATGGCCCCATGCCGTTGGAAGTACCCACGCCTTTCGTACCGCCCGAACTGGACCCCCTGTCGCGCACAGTGGCAACTGAGGAAACACCATGAACACCCAATTGCGTGGAATGCAGCAATGGTTTGGCAACAACGCCGCCGCCGTGCAAGGCGCGGCAGCGCCGCTGCTGGTTGTCGCCATCCTGGCCATGATGGTCTTGCCCCTGCCGGCCTGGCTGCTGGACGTGTTTTTCACGCTCAACATCTCGGTGGCATTGATGGTGATGATGGTGGCGGCTTACATGCTCAAGCCATTGGACTTTGCCGCTTTCCCCGCTGTGCTGCTGCTGACCACGCTGATGCGCCTGTCGCTCAACGTGGCATCCACACGGGTAGTGCTGCTTGAAGGTCACACTGGTGCAGGCGCGGCTGGTGCGGTGATCGAGGCCTTTGGCCACTTCCTGATCGGTGGCAACTTTGCCGTCGGCCTGATCGTGTTCTCCATCCTGGTGGTGATCAACTTCGTGGTGGTGACCAAGGGCGCCGAGCGCATTGCCGAAGTGTCTGCCCGCTTTGCACTGGACGCCATGCCGGGCAAGCAGATGGCAGTCGATGCCGACCTGAACGCCGGCACCATCGACGAGAAAGAAGCCAAGCGCCGTCGCGCCGAAGTCGCAGAAGAAGCCGACTTCTTTGGCTCCATGGATGGTGCCTCCAAGTTCGTGCGTGGTGACGCCGTGGCCGGCATCCTGATTTTGCTGATCAACATTCTGGGTGGCTTTGCCATCGGTGTGCTGCAACATGGCCTGAGCGCCGGCCAGGCGGCCGACACCTACATCCTGCTGGCCGTGGGCGATGCGCTGGTGGCACAGATTCCGGGCTTGCTGATTTCGGTGGCCGCCGCCATGGTGGTGTCCCGCGTGGGCAAGGACCACGACCTGGGCCGCCAGATCGTCAACCAGATGTTCATCTCGCCACGTGTGCTGGGCATCACCTCGGCCATCATGGGCATCGTGGGTGTGATCCCGGGCATGCCTCACACGGTATTTCTGGGGATTTCCTTGGCCATAGGCTATGCCGCCTGGGTGCTTGCCCATGCCCCTGTGCCCACCGAGCCGGCCGTGGAAGCGCCTGTGGTCAACCCCGATGGCGAGGCCACCTGGGACGACCTGCAACCCGTGGATCAACTGGGACTGGAGCTGGGCTACCGACTGATCAGCCTGGTCGACAAGAGCCGCCAGGGCGACCTGCTGACCCGCATCCGCGGTGTACGGCGCAAGTTTGCGCAAGAGGTGGGCTTTCTGCCGCCCTCGGTGCATGTGCGTGACAACCTGGAGCTCAAGCCCAGCGCCTATCGCATCACCCTGCGCGGTGTGATCGTGGGCGAGGGAGAGGCTTTCCCTGGCATGTTCCTGGCCATCAACCCGGGCGGCATTGCCACCCCACTGATCGGCACCCCCACCACGGATCCCGCTTTTGGCTTGCCCGCACACTGGATCGACGAACGCCAAAAGGAAGCGGCACAAATGGCCGGTTTTACCGTGGTTGATTCCGAGACTGTGATGGCGACCCATTTGTCACACTTGATGCAAGTCCAGGCCTCGAAGTTGTTGAGCCGGACAGAAACCCAGCAGCTGGTCGAACACGTCAGCAAGCTGGCCCCAAAACTGATTGAAGAGGTGGTCCCCAAGATGGTCTCGATAGCGGTCTTCCAGAAAGTGCTGCAGTTGCTGCTGGACGAAGCCGTGCACATTCGCGACATCCGCACCATCATCGAATCGATTGCCGAGCACGCAGGCGGCACGGCCGACCCGGTCGAACTGGCCCGCCGCGTGCGGGTGGCCCTGGCCCCCGCCATCGTGCAACAAATCTATGGCCCCACCCGCGAGCTCAATGTGATTGCCATCGACCCCTCACTGGAACGCCTGCTGGTGCAGGCCCTGGGCAGTGCGTCCGGCCCCGCACTGGACCCCGGCGTGGCCGACATGCTGAGCCGTACCGCCGCCGACGTGGCCCTGAAGCAGGAAGAAATTGGCCTACCCGCCTGCCTGTTGGTTCCCGACCAGATTCGCGGGGCCATTGCCCGCTTGCTGCGCCGCGTGGCGCCACGCCTGCAGGTGCTCTCGCACAGCGAGATCCCTGACACCCACACCATTCGTATCGGCCCGATTTTGAGAGGCGCAACATCATGAACATCCAACGCTTTACTGGCGCCACCGCGCGCGAAGCTCTGGCCAAGGCCCGAATGGCTTTCGGAGATGGCACGCTGATTCTGTCCAACCGCCCCATCGCAGGCGGCGTCGAAGTCATGGCCACCGCAGAAGACGCGCTGCAGGCGCTGGACGAAGCCCATGCGCGCAACAGCATGAGCCAGGGCGGCAAGTCTGGCCAAGGGGATGCTACCCAGCGCCAGGTGCGCGAAGCGGCTGCAGCCTTGGAAGCCAAAAGTGTCGAGGAAGACACCGAGCAGCTGGCCATGAGCACGCTGTCCTTCCAGGACTATGTGCGCGAGCGCATGTTGCGTCGTCGCCATGAGGCGCTGAGCACCGGCGTTCAAGCAGACGAAGGCACTCTTGCCAGAGCCACACCACCTGCACAACGGCCAGCGGCCCGTGCAGCGGCACCCACGAGTGTGCCGCGCAAGGCCGAAGAGACTCCCGCGCGGCCCGCCCCCATGGCAAGCCAGGCAGCCGCCGGTGTTCCCAGCCACATCACCGAAGAACTGCAGGCCATGAAGGCCATGATCGAGGATCGCTTCAACACCCTGAGCTGGCTGGGCCAGGCCCAACAGCGCCCGGTGCAATCCAGCCTGATGCTCAAACTGATCCGGGCCGGCTACTCGCCCACCCTGTCGCGCGCCATCATGGAAAAGCTGCCACCGCAGCTGGAGGAAACCCAGGCACTGCGCTGGGTGATGGATGTCCTCGAGCGCAACCTGCGCACGGGCGCAGGCGCAAGGTCTCTGCACGAGGAAGGCGGCGTATTCGCCCTGGTAGGCTCCACCGGGGTGGGCAAAACCACCACGGCCGCCAAACTGGCAGGCCTGTGCGCGCAGGCCCATGGCCCTGCCAGCGTGGGATTGATCACCCTGGACACCTACCGGATTGGCGCGCACGATCAGTTGCGCACGTTCGGCCGCATGATGGGCATCGTGGCCCACCTGGCCCATGACCAGGCTGCGTTGCAGGATTTGTTAGGTCTGCTGTCGGGCAAAAAGCTGGTGTTGATCGATACCACCGGTGTGGCCCCTCACGACACCCGCAAACAGGACATGCTCCAGGTCCTGAACCTGCCTTCTGTCAAACGCCTGATGGTGATGAACGCCGGTGCTCATGGCGATACCCTGGACGACATGGCAGCCTCGTTCAAGTCGAGTGGTGTACAACAGGCCGTGATTTCGAAAGTAGATGAAGCCGTCAAGCTGGGCCCGGTGCTGGACGCAGCCATCCGCCATCATCTGGTGGTGCGCGGTGTGACCAATGGCCAGCGCGTGCCGGAAGACTGGGAGGAAGCCGATGCGGCCAGCCTGGTACGCACCTCCATGCGTTCCCCAGCCAAATCGGCATTCGACCCGGTTGCGTCAGACCTGAACCTGTTCTTTGCCGATTCACGCAGCCCCGCAACAGCAGGAGCACGTCTGCATGCTTGATTCCAGCCACACCCAGGGCGCTGGTCTGCAAGCCATCGCTGCCCGGGCCATGCCGCGCATCATTGCGGTGGCCAGCCAAGGAGACCCCCACAGTGAGCTGCCCCTGCTCTGGAACCTGTGCGGCACCCTGATGGACCTGAGCGGCGCGCCGGTGACCGTGCTGGACGGCACCACTGCAGAACACGCCCACAACCCAGGGTTGTTGCAACTGTTGCAAGAGGGGCCACGCGCTGTGCCCACCCACCGGCCCGTGCATGAATGGCTGGTACTGCCCGCAGCTCAGGGCCTGCACCGCTTGCGCGCACCAGATTCAGATGTTAGCGAGACAGTCAGTCGCTTGAGCCTGGCCCTGCAAGGACAAGCCATCGTGCTGTTGTACGCGCCAGCCACACTGCTGGAGAGTGTTTTGGCCAACAGTGGCATCGAGCCCCTGCTCGCCGTTTCCAGCACCCCACGTTCGCGCCTGACGGCCTACCAGACACTCAAACACATGCTGCAATACAGTGGATTGCGCCCGATGTTGGCCACGCTGGTGCACGAGCCCTTACAAAGTGCCTTGCAGGCGGGGCGTGCGCTCAGCCAACAGCTACAGGATTGCGCCATGTACTTTCTGGGCTACCGCCTGGAGGCACAAACCCTGGCGGCGGAACCTATTCAGGAGGCTGACACCGCCGACCTGCAAAGGCTGGCGCGACGACTGCTGGAGCGCGCCTTGCCACTTGCGCCACAATCATCACCCGGACGGCCCATGGCGGGCTGGTCCACACGTTTGGTGGGGAGCCCTTGATGTACACGGCAAAAGGTCAGCTTGATCGCAATGCGATGATCCGGCAATACCAGCCCCTGGTGCGCAAACTGGCCCATCACATGATGGCCAAACTGCCTGCCAGTGTGCAGGTCGACGATCTGATTCAGGTCGGCTTGATCGGCTTGTCCGAAGCCCTGACCCGCTTTGAAGCCACGCAAGGCGTTCAGTTTGAAACCTTCGCCACGCAGCGCATCCGCGGCGCCATGATCGACGAACTGCGCGAAAGCGACTGGATGTCGCGCGGCTCACGCAAAAGCCAAAAAGACATCGAGCAAGCCATGCACCGCCTCGAGCACCAACTCGGGCGCAGTCCGGTGGAATCAGAAATTGCTGCTGAACTGGGCATGTCTCTGGCCGACTACCAGGCCCTGCTGGGCAAGGTGCGTGGCACGCAGCTGGTCTACCTGGAGGACATGGGGCGAGGTGGCGATGACGAGGACAGCTTCCTGGATCGGCACGTGGCCGACGAAGACGCCGACCCCTTGAGCGTGCTTCGCGACCAGCGCCTGCGACAGTCCCTGGTGCAGGCCATCAAAAACCTGCCTGAACGAGAGCAGTATGTGATGAGCATGTACTACGAAGAGGACATGAACCTCAAGGAAATCGCCGCCGTGCTGGGCGTCACCGAATCACGCGTGTGCCAACTCCACAGCCAATCGATCGCGCGCTTGCGCGCCAAAATGCGTTCCCACTGAACGCTGCCCCGGCGCAGCCCGACACCCGCGGCGGTATCACAACCGCTTTGTCATCTTTTCCTTGATCTGGGTGATGATGCCATTACCGAGCTGCATCACCTCAATGGGATCGACCTGCTTGAGCGTACTCATTTCAAACTCCAGCTCTTCGCGTTTGGCTCGCGGCAAGCTGGAAAGGATCTTGCTCTTGGCCGCTTCTTCCTCGATCGAGCTGACTAGTTTGGCCAAGTCATAGACATCGCAACGCGAAATAACTTCAAAGATGGTCTTCTGGTCCGCAAACTCGATATCGCTGATGTGGGTGAACTCGTCTGGAGTCTTGATCTTGCGGTCGTAAAAAAACTTACGCCCCTTCTCGTTCAGCAAACGAAGAATTTCACTCTTGCGGAAGGTGAAGATGTCTTCGGAGAACTCGCTGCTGGCCAGTTTTTTGAGCAGAGTGCCGCGATCCACGTCAACCATGGCCGCGAACTCGTCGACATTCACATAGTCGTAATCGAGCTTGCCCTGGTCTTGGTGGGTGCTGGCGATCTTGCGGGCACGGGCCACGATGTCCTTGGGCGCAAAAATAACGCGCTTGCCATTGCCTTTGTCGTCTTCAATCTGGATGAGATGCAGCATGAGCAGCTTGCCCAGACTGCTGCGCGTGTGCACGTCCGACTGGCCCAGCAAGGCACGAGCCTGCGTGTACACATCGCTCAAGGCGGGCGATGCGAGCACGGGTTGACCTGAACCGCTCTTGGATTCCGCTTTTTGTTTACCCACATCGGCGATGCCCAGCAAATACAGAAGGTTGGCGTAGACCAGGATGTCGGGCTGGTAATTGACCCGGGTAGCGATCAGTTCATTGGCCAGGGACACACGCTCGGCCAGTGTGCGCAAAATGCCCCGAGCGAGCCTGGGGGTGGCATTCAGCTCGGCATCCACCTTTTCGTTTTCCACCAGATAGAGCTCGCAGTAAGTGCGGGCGGCAGCGTTGTTGATTCGGCGCGCCGTGCTGAGGTGAGGCGTCATGCCGAAGCACTGGCCCTTACCCAGAGTCTCAAGCACGATGCGCTTTTCTTCACGCACCAGGTAAATATCGACCTCACCTTCTTTCACCACATACATGTGCGTGCTGGACATGCCTTCGGTGTAGAGCACGTCACCGGCATAAGCCCGCTGCTGGGTGTAACCAGCGCCCTCATCCAGGGGCATCGGCGCTGTCGTGGCTGAGCTGCGAGTGTCTTTTTCCATGGGGCGGTCGGGGCTACGCGTTAAAAATGCATCAACAAATGTCAATTGTGACGCAAGACGATCAACGCAAAGGGCCTGTAGGTACCCATCAAAGCCGACGCATGCCCGGCGGGCGGGCGGGCAAAAAGAGCAGTGTTGCGGGGGGTTGGTGCTGGCCGGTCAGGCGGCCAACACCGTAAAAGCGCCGGACTGGCGCACCGGGCTGCCGTAAGCAGCCGTTTTTCGGCCAGCATGGCCATAGGTGGGCGTACGCGTGGCAGAAGGTACCAGGACGCCCAGGGCGCGATCCACCGTCACCGCACGGCGCGCCAAACTCTGGCGATGGGCGGCCATCACCCGACCCATATCCTTGAGGCGCAGCAGCAGCTGCGGATCTTGCCGGTCATTGGCACTGAGCCCCTGCACAAATTCGGCAAAGGCCACAGCCACGGCTCGCATCTGCGTGCTGGCCAGCTCTAGGCCCACGGCGTCATTACCGCCCAGCGCCTGTGCCACTGCCATCGAACGCAGTTCAAGCTGCTGCAGTGCAGATTCGACTTGGGGGCTCAGCATGGCATTGGACTTTCAATCAGTGGCGCCCGAAAACTTTCAGACGCGGTTTTGGCGCAGCATATCTTGCGCATTGGCCAACAGCTTGTCGGCGATGGCCTCGGCGTTAACCTTGTAGGTGCCTTGTTCAATGGCATCTTTCACTTCCTGCACCTTTTTGGCGTCGATCACAGCCACATCGGCACCCTTGGCCTGCTCCAGGGTGCGAACCTGGGTGGACATGGTCACCGCCACACCTGCCGAATTCGCCTTTTGGGTCGATGCGGCGGCGGCGTTTTGCCCGGTTTTGGCCAGCGCAGCTTGGGCTGCGGGTGTTTCGGGGAGAGATCTGTCTGATGGACCAATTTTCATAGCGTTCTCCAAAACTACTGAAGATGTAGCCTCGTACGATTGCTATCGGCTTGGATTCAAGCAACTTGAGAACAATTTATCAAGCGAGCTGTCGGACTACAGCGCCATTCTGACAGTTCTCGCATCTACAACGGTGCCCGACAGAATCCGGCCGTTGTCCATGCGCACACGGGCCAGCTGCCCGATCACGCCACCAGAAAGTGCCTGACCGTCTGACGCAATCTGAAAACCTGGCCCGCCTGCCAGCACCCGAACCTGGGCACCGACCTGGAATACCTGCGCCGCCCTGACCAGGTTCTGCCGCAGGACCTGACCCGTGACCAAGGCTCGCGTTGCGACCTGCCCCACCCAAAGGGCAGGGTCAGCCAGCACCGTATTGGCATCCTCGGCCCAATCGACCTCGGCCAGCACGGCATCGTTGGGTGTCAGCACCGCCCCAGGTGCAACGCCGGCCTTCACCACCCAGGCATCGCCAAAGGCCTTGACCGTGACTGGCACAAAGATATTCCAACGCGACACACCATCGACACAACGCACGCCGATGCGCGAACGCCCCCACAGCCGGGTGGATGGTGGTAAGTAGTTCTCGATCCGGGCACAAGGTGCCAGGCGCAGGCGGCTATCGGGCTCGCCCACCACCACTTCCATGCGCAGAGGGAGGTCTGTGGCCGTCCTGGCCATGGCCTCGTCGACCCAGCGTTGGGTCGACGCCATCAGCACGTCCTTTGGCACCGCGCCAGGTGTTTGGGCCCACGCACTCAGAGAAAGCAGTGCGCAGGCGATGCCTGCCGCCCACACTTGCGCAGGCGTTCTCCAAAAAGTTGCCGGGACCGATGACAAAGCTGACCTTGTATGTTTCATAGAGAACTCCATCGCCATCAGGCCTGGGGAGCAGACCTGAGCGTGGGCCTGAATTTAAGCGGCCCCCGGCTCCACCGATAGCCAGAAGTAAGGCGCGAACACCCGCTTATTCAGGGCTTCAAACAACTCAAGTTTTTCAAATAATCTTTTTACGGCGAATCCCGCTCGAGCAGGTGGGAGCCGAACCAACAAGAGGGCGCGACATGTTTGCAAATCTGACAAGTGCACTGGACTTTCAATCGAAAGCCTTGGTCGTGCGCGCCCAGCGCCAGCAGGTGATTGCCAGCAACATTGCCAACGCCGACACCCCCGGATACGCCGCCCGCAGTCTGGATTTCAAGCAAGCGATGTCTGATGTCCTGGGCGGCCGTGAACTGCCAGGCAACAACCTGGGTCTGACGGGCAGCACCAGCCACGCGCGGCACCTCGCGCTGCAGGCCAGCCCTGGATCCGCGACAGCCGGCACCTCCAGCGCACTGGGCTACGAAGTCCAGACCCAACCCAGCATGGATGGCAACAGCGTAGACCTGGACCGGGAGCGCGCCAACTTCATGGACAACGCCATCCGCTACGAATCGACCCTGCGCTTTATTAACGGCCAGGCCAAGACGATCTTGAGCGCCATTCAAGGCCAGTAAGCCGCCACCTGCCCCTACCTACCGGATCAAGCATCATGTCCATGTTTTCCATCTTTGGCGTTTCTGGCAGCGCTGTCAGTGCCCAGTCACAACGCCTCAATGTGGTGGCCAGTAACCTGGCCAATGCCGATGCGGTGGCCGGTCCGGACGGCCAGGGCTACAAGGGCCGTCAGCTGGTGTTCCAGACTGTGCCCATGGGCCAGGACGGCTCCGCCGGCGTGCGCGTCAGCGCGGTTCAGGAAAGCAGCGCGCCGCTGCGCAAAGTGCACAACCCCAGCCACCCCTCTGCAGACGCAGAGGGCTACGTGACGCATTCCAACGTGAACCCTGTGGAGGAAATGGTCAACATGATTTCGGCCTCACGCTCCTACCAAAACAACGTCGAGGTCATGAACACAGCCAAATCGCTGTTGCTCAAGACCCTGCAGATGGGCCAGTAAGCGCCGCCGCTCCACAACATAGACACAGGACATCATCATGAGCACCATCAGCGCCCTCAATCCGGCGACCACCGCCAATACCAGCAGTGCCAGCAGCACGGCAAGCGCAGGCGTCAATACCTCCGAAATGCAGGACCGGTTTCTGAAACTGCTGGTCGCGCAGCTGAACAACCAGGACCCCATGAACCCCATGGACAACGCGCAGATGACCTCCCAAATGGCGCAGATCAACACGGTGACGGGCATCCAGCAGGTGAATGAGACGCTCAAGAACATGTCGATGCTGCAAAGCACTTCCATGGTGGGGCGCGACGTGCTGATCGAGGGCAACAACCTGAGCATCAACAAGGGCGTTGCCGCAGGTGCCGTCGACCTGCCCGCCAGCGCCACCAGCGTGAAGATCAACATCCTGTCGCCTTCCAAGCAGGTGGTGGGCACGGTGGACCTGGGCGCTCAGGGCGCAGGTCGTCACGCCTTCGAATGGGATGCCTCGCAGTACACCGGTGCCAAGCCATTGAGCTTCGAGGCCGTTGCGGTGAACGGCAACCAGGTGGTCACGCCCAGCTCACTGGTGCGTGACCAGGTCATGTCCGTCGGCAGCGATGGTGGCAACATGACCGTCCAACTTCTGGGCCACAGCACGGTGGCCTACAGCGCCGTCAAGGCCATTCTTTAATTGCAACCGGCACCCCACCGCCACAAGGAAATCATCATGTCATTTCAAACAGGTCTCTCCGGATTGAACGCCTCCAGCCGCAGTCTGGATGTCATCGGCAACAACATCGCCAACGCCAATACGGTGGGGGCGAAAGCTTCCAGAGCTGAATTTGCCGGACTGGTCGCAGCCAACCTGGGTACCGGCGGCGGCGGCGGTTCGGGCATCGGGGTAGGGGTGGAGACCGTCTCGCAGCTCTTCACTCAGGGCAGTGTCAGCATCACGGGCAACAACCTGGACCTGGCCATCAGCGGCGGGGGATTTTTCCAGGTCACACTGCCCAATGGAAATGCAGCCTACACACGGGCGGGCCAGTTCAAACTTGATAGCTCGGGCAACATCGTCACCAATGGTGGCGCCAAAGTCATGGGCTACCCCACGGACACCACGGGCGTGGCCACCAGCACCACCCCACAGCCCATGCAATTGCCAACCTCTGCCCCCATTCCCGCCAAGGCCACAGACAACATCAGCGTGGAGTTCAATTTGAAAGCCAATGCGCCGGCAGCAGCTGGCGATGCCGCGGCGACGCCCCCAATTTTGCCTACGCCAAGATCCACCTACGGCACGTCATTGACTGCCTACGACTCCCAAGGCACGCCAGTTCCGATCAACATCTATTTCGAAAAAGCCACCAAGGCAACGCCCACCGACCCAGATATTTGGAATGTGTTCACTGATTTGGATCCAGCGGCTGCAGCCATCGGTAGCATGACGTTCGGCTCCAACGGCAAGCTGGTGGCGTCGACAAACGCCGCCGACGGCGCTGGTACCGCGTCAACGGTGGTGGGAGAAATCGACGTGCCTGGCCTTTTGACCTCGCCCAACCTGAGCATCGTTCCTACTGACATCAAATTGAATCTGGCCAATGCAACCCAATTCGGCTCCAACTTCTCAGTCACGGACCTGACCCAATCAGGCTACGCAAACGGGTCCTTCACCGGCTTGACCATCTCCGAGACGGGGGTGATCACCGCCAGTTACTCGAATGGCCAGACCTTGGCAGAGGGCATGTTGGCCTTGGCCAACTTCCGCAACCCTCAGGGCCTCGAACCGATTGGCGGCAACAATTGGGCGGAGACCTTCACATCGGGCGCTCCGATCAATGGTTCTCCTGGAAATGGGCAATTTGGTGCCTTGCGTGCTGGCGCCCTGGAGGATTCCAACGTCGACCTCACGGCCGAACTGGTCAACATGATGACGGCGCAGCGTGCTTACCAGGCCAACGCCCAGACCATCAAGACCCAGGATCAGGTGATGTCGACGCTGGTCAACCTGCGCTAAGGCCAGCGCCCCACCCACGCAGATCAACGCCTAGGAGCCTGCCATGGATCGACTCATCTACACCGCGATGTCCGGGGCCAATGCCTCGGCCAACCGGCAGGCGGTGCTCGCCAACAACCTGGCCAACGCATCTACGAACGGCTTTCGGGCCGAGCTGGCCACCTACCGGGCGGTGCCCGTGCGCGGCGACGGGATCACCACCCGGGTGTTTGCCCTGGAAGCCACTGCCGGGCATCTGGATACCCCCGGCCCGGCACAGCGCACCGGCCGCAACCTGGACGCCATGCCCACGGGCAACACCTGGTTTGCGGTGCAGGGGCTCGATGGCCAGGAGTCCTACACCCGCAACGGCTCCTTCGAGGTATCGCCCGACGGCACGCTGCAAACCAGCAACGGCATGACGGTCTTGTCTGACGGCGGCGCGCCCATCACGGTGCCACCGAGTGCCGAAGTTTCGATGGGCTTTGATGGCACTTTGTCCGCCAAGGTGGGCAACCAGCCCGGCAACCCCGTGGGCCGCCTGAAGATGGTGACCCCCACGGCAGAAGACCCCTTGAGGCGAGGCGACGATGGCCTGTTTCGCGCACGCTCGGGCGACCCCCTGCCCAGCGATGGCAACGCCAGGCTGGCCACTGGCATCCTGGAAGGCAGCAATGTGAACCCGATCGAGGCGATGGTCGGCATGATCCAGACCGCGCGCCAGTTCGAAACCCAGATGCGCCTGCTGCAAACCGCCGAATCCAACGACCGTTCTGCCGGTCAGCTGCTCAGCCTGCAAGGCTGAAGCCCCACGTAAGGAGTACACCTCATGATCAACTCGCTCTGGATCTCCAAGACCGGCATGGAAGCCCAGCAAACCCAGCTGGACGTCATCTCGAACAACCTGGCGAACGTCTCCACCACAGGCTTCAAGCGCGGCAATGCCGTCTTCGAAGACCTGATGTACCAAAACCTGCGCCAGGTAGGTTCCAGCACCTCAGAGCAATCCCAGCTGCCCACCGGCTTGCACCTGGGCCTGGGTGTGCGCACGGTGGCCACCAGCCGCTCTTTTTCGCAGGGCAGTCTGCAGCAGTCGGGCAACAACCTCGATGTGGCCATTCAGGGCAATGGCTTCTTCCAGGTCACCACGCCCGATGGCACCGCTTACACCCGCGATGGCGCCTTTCAGATCGACAACCAGGGCCGCCTGGTCACCTCGTCGGGCTTTCCTGTGGTGGGGGTGGGTGCACTGCCCGCCAACGCCAAAGGGTTGACCATCGCCGCAGATGGAACGGTGTCCGCCTCGGTGACCGACGGGTCGGGTGCCACCACCATGCAAGCCGCCGGACGGATCAGCCTGGCCAGCTTCATCAACCCGGCCGGCCTGGAGCCCAAGGGCCAAAACCTGTACGCAGAAAGCGTCGCCTCTGGCCAGGCCAATGAGGGCAATCCGGGTGCCAATGGACTGGGCACCCTGCAACAGGGCTTTCTGGAAACCTCCAACGTGAACGTGGTGCAGGAGCTCATCACCATGATCCAGACCCAGCGCGCCTACGAAATGAACTCCAAGGCGATCCAGACCTCGGACCAGATGCTGCAAAAACTCGGACAGCTCTAAGCCATGAACACCTACAGAACCACCTTTGCCGCCCAGCGCCTGATCGCCGCCCTGGGTGCCGCCACCTTGTGCACCGCTTGCGCCAGCCTGCCGCAGCCGGTGAAGGTCGATTTTCCCGAACCCGGCGCTGCGCGGCCTGTCGTGCAGGCAGCCAGTCCGGCACCTGCTCGCAACGGCAGCCTGTTTCAGGCCGTCAGCTACCGTCCGGGCTTCGAGGACAGGCGAGCGCGGCTGGTGGGCGACGTGGTGACGATACAGATCGTCGAAAACGTGACCGCCAGTCAAAAGTCCTCGTCCACCGCCAACCGCACCGGCGAGATTTCTGCCGGCATCACCGGATTTCCCGTGTTTGGGGCGGGCGATCTGGCCAAGCTGAGCGTGGGCACCAACTCCAGTAACGACTTCTCGGGCAAGGGCGGCACCGAAAGCGCCAATACGTTTCAAGGTGTGATCACGGCCACCGTGATCGACATACTGCCCAACGGACACCTGGTGGTGGCCGGCGACAAGCAAATTGGCGTGAACCAGAACGTGGACGTGCTGCGCTTTTCCGGCACCATCGACCCGCGTGTGGTGCAGCCGGGCAGCATCGTGAACTCGACCCAGGTGGCCAACGCCCGCATCGAGTCGCGTGGCCGTGGTGGCCAGGCAGAAGCGCAAACAGTAGGCTGGTTTTCCCGGTTCTTTTTCAGCCTTTTGCCCTTCTAAAGTTTCTGACAATGGATCCGAGGGCCATGCTCCATCGAGATGGCCAAACCGAGAGCCCTTGTCATGAACTTGCTTGCAACACTGCTGTCTTTGCACCGCCTGGCGACCCTGCTGGGGCTGTGCCTGCTGACCGCCGTGCTGACCCCGCTGTCGGCACAGGCCGGCCGCATCAAGGAAGTCGCCAGCGTACAAGGTGTGCGCACCAATCAGCTCACAGGATTTGGTCTGGTGGTAGGACTGGATGGCACAGGCGACCAGACCACCCAAATGCCCTACACCGCGCAGGGCATGAACAACTACCTGCAGCAACTCGGCATCAGCCTGCCGGCCGGGCAAGCCTCGCAACTCCAGTTCAAGAACGTCGCTGCTGTTCTGGTCACGGCCCAACTGCCCGCCTTTGCACGGCCAGGGCAATCGGTCGATGTGAACGTATCGTCGCTGGGCAATGCCAAATCATTGCGCGGCGGCATGCTGATCACCACCCCCCTCAAGGGCGTCGATGGTGAAATTTACGCCCTGGCCCAAGGCAACCTGATCGTTGCCGGCGCGGGTGCCGCCGCCGGTGGCAGCAAGGTGCAAATCAACCACCTGAGCGCGGGTCGCATACCCGGCGGTGCGCAAGTGGAGCGGGCCATTCCCACACCGCTGCAAGAGGGCGAGAGCATCAACCTGGACCTGCAGGCTTCGGACTTTCAAACCGCTCGTCGTGTGGCCCAGGCGGTGAATCGACGTTTTGGTGACAACACCGCTCGCGCACTGGACGGACGCACCGTGCAGGTAATGGCCCCCACCGAGGCCAACGCCCGCGTGTCCTTCATTGCTGAGCTCGAAGAGTTGCCACTGGAATCGTCCGTGCCCTCAGCCAAGGTGGTGATCAACGCCCGCACTGGCTCCATCGTGCTCAACCAGGCCGTCACCCTGGGTCCATGCGCGATTGCCCACGGCAACTTGTCGGTCACCATCACTACTACGCCCCAGGTAAGTCAGCCCAACCCGCTGTCGCCCAACGGCCAGACGGTGGTCACCGAAAAGTCAGACATCCAGATCAAGCAGGAACCGGGCATCCTGATACAGGTGCCGCCCTCGCCCCAGCTTTCGGACGTGGTGCGCTCGCTCAACGCTCTGGGCGCCACACCGCAAGACCTGCTGGCCATCCTGCAAGCCATCAAGGCTGCAGGTGCGCTGAACGCCGAGCTGGAGGTGATTTGATGAATATTTCTCAACAGGCATCGACGTCGACATCCAACGCGCTGGCCGCCGATGGCCGCTCTCTCAACGTACTGAAATTGCAGGCTGCTGGCAAGGATCCGGCCGCCATCAAGGAAGCGGCCAAGCAGTTCGAATCGCTCTTCATGCGTGAACTGATCAAGAGCATGCGCGAAGCCACCATGAAATCAGGCCTCACCGACAGCCCCGGCGGCGACCTGGGCGCGGATCTGCTTGACCAACAGCTCGCCACTCAAATGACCGGTATGCCCGGTGGCCTGTCTGACCTGATTGCCAAGCAACTTTCCGGCAGCATGGACGCATCCGGCAAAGTCATCGGCGACAAGGTGGCTAGCACACCCCCGATGTCCGCCAGCCGCCGCGCAGCCTCGTTGGCAGCCTACGCGCCCAAGACCAAAGGGCCGGAGCAATTTGTGCAGCGCCACGGCCATGTGGCTGAACGCGTGGCCCAGCAAAGCGGCATACCTGCCAGCTACATGCTCGGCCAGGCTGGCCACGAGTCCGGCTGGGGCAAGAGCGAAATCCGCCGTGCTGATGGCAGCCCTTCTTTCAACTTGTTCGGAATCAAGGCTGGCAAAGGCTGGACCGGCAAGGTGGCAGAAGTCAGCACCACTGAATATGTGAACGGCGTGCCGCACAAGACCACGGCTCGTTTCAGGGCCTATGACTCCTATGAAGACTCGTTCAAAGACTATGCCCGCATGATCAACAACAGCCCGCGCTACGCCCAGGCACGCGAGCAAACCGGTTCGGCCTACGCCTTCGCCAGCGGCCTGCAACGCGCCGGCTACGCTACCGACCCTGACTACGCAACCAAGCTCAGCCGCGCCATTCAGACCACGCAGCGCCTCCAGCAGCCACAAACCCTGACCTGAGCACCTGAATCATGGCCAGCTTACTCAATGTCGGCACGCGCGCCCTGATGGCCAATCAGGTGGCACTGCAAACGGCCGGCAACAACATTGCCAACGTCAATACGCCCGGCTACTCCCGCCAGACCGTGGTGCAGCAGACGGTGCAGGGCCAGTTCACCGGCGGTGGCTACATCGGCAACGGCGTGGAGGTGCAAACCATCCAGCGGGTGTACAGCGAATTCCTGACCCAGCAGGCGACGCTGGCCTACGCCACGCAATCGGCAGACACCACGCGGGCCGACAAATTGCGGCAGCTGGAAGGTATTTTTGAAGGTGGCGCCAGCGGCCTGGGTGCCGCAGTAAGCGACATGCTCAATTCGTTTGCCGACGTGGCCAGCGCGCCCACCGACCTGACAGCGCGCACCGTGGTGCTGACTCGCGTGAGTGAAACTGCCGCACGCCTGCGCGCCACCTCCGAGCGCCTGGATGACTTGCAGCTGGGCGTGGCGCAGGCATTGAGCGAGAAAGTCGACGCCATCAACAGCCTGGCCGTCAACATTGCAGACGTCAATGGCCACATTGCGCAGGCACAGGGCTCGGGCCAACCCCCGAACGACTTGCTGGACCGGCGTGACCAGCTGGTGCGTGAACTCAATCAATATGTGCAAACCTCGACCATCATGGCCGACGACGGCACCATGGGCGTGTTCATCGGCGGTAGTCAGGCCCTGGTGATGGGTAGCAGCACCGCAACCGTTACCCTAACGCAGGACTCCTTTGGTGACCCTCTTAGCAGCAAGCTGGCCATTGTGCGCAATGGCGTATCCTCCACTCTGGAGGATTCAGCACTGGGCGGAGGTGAGGTGTCGGGACTGTTGAGATTTCAGAATAACGACCTCGCCGAAGGCCGCAACTTGCTGGGTCGCATGACACTGGCCATTACCACCGAGATGAACACCCAACACGCATTGGGGCTGGACTTGGACGGTAAAGCGGGCGGACCTCTCTTCAGCAGTATCGATCTGAGCAAAAGCATTTTGAGCCCCGCATCGCAGGCAACTTTGGGGTCGGCACTCAGTTTGACTATCAGCGACACCACCCAACTGGCGGCATCAGATTACGAGGTCAGCTTCACCGGCGCAACGGCGGGCACCATCACCAGACGATCCGACGGGGTGACGTTTGCATTTCCTCAGACGCCGCCTACAACCGCACCAGTTCTTGCAACGATCGATGGCCTGAACATTTCCTCGAGTAGCCCAGTTGCGGTAGGCGATCGTTTTCTGATCAAACCCTTCAGCAGCGCCGCCAATGAGATCAGCGCAGCATTTTCCGCGCCCCGAGCCTTGGCCGTCGCCAGCCCCATTGCAATTTCGTTGGGTTCCAGCAACACGGGCAGCCTGCAACAAGTCACATTGAAGGCACTGACCAACACCACGCCTGCGCCCCCACCGGTCACCTTGAACTTCACGACAACCAACACCTACATCCGCAGTGATACAGGGGCTACAGAGACATACACGCCGGGCGAGGCCATCACTTCCGGCGATTGGTCCCTGACCCTGCAAGGCGCCGCAAAAGCCGGTGATACCGTCACGATCAAGGCACTGCCCTCGGCCTACCGCAACCTGAACGCCGGCAACGCCAGCGCCATGCTGGACTTGCGCGACCTCGCGCTGTTTGACGGCGCCGCACTAACAGACGGCTATGCCGGCCTGATGTCCCAGATTGGCATCCGCGCGCAAAGCGCCAATTATTCGGCCGAGGTGTCCAGCTCCATCGCGTCCAACCTCGAAAGCGAGCGCGCCGGTGTGTCGGGCGTCAATCTGGATGAAGAGGCGGCCAAGCTTCTGCAGTTTCAACAGGCCTATCAGGCCTCGGCCAAGATGATCCAGATTTCGCAAAACATCTTTGACACCCTGATTCAGGGCCTGGGCCGCTGAGGCTGCACACTGAGGGGACTCCCATGACATTCACCTCCCGGCTCGGTTCATCCAATTTGTACGACAGCGGCCTGCGCAACATCACCAGCCGCCAGGCCGATCTGTCGGGCCTGCAGGAAAACCTGACCTCTGGCAAAAAAGTGGTGCGTGCGAGCGACGACCCTACCGGTATTGCGCAAGCTGAGCGGGCCTTGACCCGCATGAGCCGCATCCAGACCGACCAGCGAGCGCTGGAGTCACAAAAAAACTCGATCGCCATGGCTGAAAGCACCTTGGGCGATGTGACATTGGCCTTGCAAAATTTTCGGGAACTGGTGGTGAGTGCGGGCAACGGTGCTTTTTCACAGGCCGAGCGACAAACCGTGGCGCTACAGCTCACTGGCTTGCGCGACCAGATCGTGGCGCTGGCCAATCGCAACGACACCAACGGCATGCCGCTGTTTGCGGCACTGGGCAGCGCACTGGCTCCTTTTGTCGGGCCCTCTACGCCCACCGATTACACCTTCGACGGTCTGCCTGGCCAGTCGGCCAGTAACGAGGTGTCGATACCCTATGCCTTGGATGGCGACAGCGCGTTCATGCTGACAACAGCCCGGGACGGGGCTTACAACGTGACCTCCACAAACCCGGCACTGCGCAGTGGTGGTGTGTCAGTCAGCAACGCCCTGGCGGTCACGAACGCAAGCTACAGCATCGCCTTCACCGCCGTCGACACCGTCAGCACACCCGGTACTACAAATATCAGCTACGACATCACCGACAGTTCAGGAAACGTCACTGCTGCAAGCGCGAGCTACGTCAATGGCCAGAGCTTTACAGTGACCGGGATGTCAGGCTTGTCGATGACCTTGTCTGGAACGCCGACTGTGGGAGATACGGTCACGGTAGACCCCAGCGCCAGCCTCTTCAGTGTGCTGGACGACGCCATCCGCGACATCGGCGGTGCCAGCAGCACCGGTAGTGCCTCACAGGCGGTGGGGCAGGCGCTGCACAACATCGACATCGGGATGAACCGCGTCTCAGCGGTTCGCGGCCTGGCTGGCGACCTGCTGAACCGGGCCGACCGGATCAGTGCCAACCAGGAAGTGCGCTCGATTCAGCTGGAAGCCGACCGCTCGCGGGCCGAAGATCTGGACATGATCAAGGGGATTTCGGACTTTCAGAACAAGCAGACCGGCTACCAGGCGGCCTTGCAGTCTTACGCTCAAATCCAGAAGCTGTCTTTGTTTAACTTCATCGGTTAAGGCATCGAAAGCCGCGCCTGAACCCCAGGGCAACGCTGCTACGACAATGCCCACATGAACTGGCAAGAATTGTCTGCTCTCCTGGTCCTGGCAACAGCCATGAGCTTTACGCCGGGGCCCAACACCACATTGTCAACCGCGCTGGCAGCCAATCTGGGCCTGCGCGGCGCCATGCCCTTTGTCTGCGCAGTGCCCGTGGGCTGGGGCTTGCTGCTCACACTGTGCGCGCTGGGCGTGGGCGCAGTGGTCGCAGCAGTGCCCTTGCTGGCCTGGGCCATCAAGCTCTGCGGCATCGCGTATCTGTTGTGGCTGGCGAGCAAGCTGTGGCGCACCCGGCAACTGTCGCAAACAGACCCTGCGCGTCTGACGGTGAGATTCACCCAGGGCGTAGCGCTTCAATTTGTCAACATCAAGGCATGGATGCTGGCGTTGGCGATCGTCAGTGGCTGGGTCGCAGGCCATGTATCGATGGCCACTCGCCTGGCATGGGTGCTACCGGTGATGCTGGCTTATGCCTTTTGTAGCAACCTCACATATGCTCTGGCCGGTTCTCTGCTGCGAAACTGGCTGGCCGGGCCTGAGGGCACGGCCCGACGTCTGCAAATCTTCAACCGCCTGATGGCTGTGGTGCTGGTGCTCACAGCTGTCTGGATGCTGCGTTTATGACCTCTGGGTTGAGACACTTACGCCCCTGTACATCCGCAACATGACTTCCATACACCTCCCACGCCCCTTCAAACAAGTGGATGTCTTCACGGATCGCGCCTATTGGGGTAACCCACTGGCCGTGGTGCTGGACGGCTCTGGCCTGAGTGATGACGACATGCAGCGTTTTGCACAATGGACCCACCTGAGCGAAACCACGTTTCTGCTGCCCCCCAGCCCAGAGGGCAAAGCTGCTGGCGCAGATTACCGGATCCGGATCTTCACGCCCGGCGGAGAGTTGCCCTTTGCCGGTCACCCCACACTGGGCAGTTGTCATGCCTGGCTGGAGGCAGGCGGGGTACCGGGCCTGACCAACACAGTCGTTCAGGAATGTGCTGTTGGCCTGGTCAAGATTCAGCGCGAGGGAACACGCTTGTCGTTTGCCGCGCCCGCGCTGCAGCGTTCGCCAGCCAGTGGCGAGCTACTTACAGACGCGTGCTCCGCCTTGGGCTTGCCCCCAGACCAGGTCCTACGTTCGCAGCTGCTGAACAACGGCCCCACCTGGCTCGGTCTGCTGATCGACAGCCCCGAGATACTTCTGGCACTGACACCAGATCACCGCGCACTGCAGCGCCTGGACACCAAGGTGGGCCTGATCGCGCTGCACGACGCGCCACAAGTGCCGGCCCTGATTGGTCGATCTAACCGGGAAGCACGAGCGTTCTCACAGAACCAGGCCGACATCCAACTACCACCCGCCTTCAGCGAAGTGCCCACCGTGGAAGTGCGCGCCTTTGCCGCCCCTGTGGGCGTGGACGAAGACCCGGTGACTGGCAGCCTCAATGCCAGTCTGGCGCAGTGGCTCATGGCCGACGGTGTTCTGCCCGAGCGCTACCTGGCCAGCCAAGGCACCTGCCTGGGCCGCCGAGGTCAGGTATTTGTGCAGCGCGACGCACATCATCAGGTATGGGTGGGAGGCTGCAGCGTGACTTGCGTGGACGGCAAGGTCCGCCTGTAAGTTCTCCGCACTCGGCTCTTGCGAGCTGTCAAGCACAGCAGTCCCGCCCCCACCTAGCATGGACGTCCGGCCGGGCGTTGGCATCCGTTGGCGCACCGCAGCGGGACAACAGCGGGGGAATCGGAAATGAACAAGACAGGTATCAGGGTGGCCCTGTTCGTGATCGGGCTGGCCATTTGCAGTGCAGCGGCGTTTGCACAGGCGAACACTGAGGCAGCTGACTGGGGCAAGCGTGAGTTTGATGCCAACTGCGCCAGCTGCCACGGGGCCAAGGGCAAGGGCAGTGGCCCGCTGGGCGAGTTGCTCAGGCGCAGTCCGCCCGACCTGACGCTGCTGGCGCGTCAAAACAAGGGTGTATTTCCGATGCGGCGGCTGTACGAAGTGATCGAGGGCGGCGGTGTGGCCGCGCACGGGACGCGTGACATGCCCGTCTGGGGACGTGAGTACCGCGCGCAAGATGCCCAGTACTACCTCGAAGCTCGTGGCATGTATGACCCGGACGCCCTGGTTCGGGCCCGTATCCTTTCGCTACTTGAATACATCAACCGCCTTCAAAGCCCCTGAGCTTTTGCTCGGGAAGTGTCAGGCCTCCGGCTCAGCAATCAATGTATCTGGGGGGAGCTGATCGATCTCGCTGAGCATGCGGGCCAGGGCACGGCCGGCGGCGTTGATCAATGCACGGCCCTTGGCTGGGGTCGCAGCGGCGGCATTGCCCACGGCGCCGGCCGGGTTGTAATCCTGCATCTGCCAGCCCAGCTTGGCACTTTTGCCATTGCCCAGAATGTCGAAGTTTCGCGCCCGGACCTGCGACGACGAGGGGAAATCACGGGCCAAGGACATATCCACGTGTGCGGCATCCAGCGCCAGCATCATCGAGGTCTCGATGTCGCCCGCATGGATGCCAAAACGGTGCTCCTCGGCACTGAACAGGGTATTGAGGTCTCGGCCATCCTCGTCCAACAAGGGCAGATTGAACCAGCTGGTGCTGTAGACCAGCATGTCCAGACGGGCGCGCAGGTCACGCGCAACCACGTCCATCAGCCCTACCTGGCCGCCGTGTGCATTGAACAGCACCAGCTTCTTCACACCACTGCGGGCAACCGACTCACCGATTTCGGTCCAAAGCCGGATGACGGTTTCCGCCGATAGCGTCAAGGTCCCGGCAAAGCGCTGGTGCTCGGGACTGAAACCCACCGCCTGGGTAGGCAGGAAGAAGGCCGGCACCTCTGCAGCCAAATGGGGCAAGGTGGCCGCCACCACGCCATCGACCAAGGCCGCATCCACACTGAGTGGCAGATGCGGGCCATGCTGCTCGATGGCCGCCACAGGTAAAACAGCGATGGCGCGCGTCAGATCCAGCTGCGCGAAGGCTAGGGTGCTGAGTTGGGCCCAATAACGGGGAAGGTGAGACATGGCGTGGCGACGTTAATGTGATGGGCAATGCTACAGGCACAGACCGGCTGACCCGCCAGCTATTATTGAGTTCCATGACATCACGCCTTGCAGTACGACCGAGGGTCACTGAGTTGACCGCCACAGGCCAGCCACGCCATGCGACCTCGTAACATCACTGGCGACAGCTTTTTTGTCTGGGACGGAGATACCCTGGTGGTCAATATTCTGGGCAAGCCCAGCTCCAAGCGCGATGCCATCCATCAGCCACTGGGAACCCAACTCAAAGTGAGTGTGACGGCCAGCCCGGAGGGCGGACGTGCCACCGACCACATGGTGCGCTTTCTGGCTCCGCTCTTTGGTGTGGCAACGGCTGATATTGAAGTGGTGTTCGGTCAAACCAATGTGAACAAGCAATTGCGTATTCATCGCCCCAGACAATTGCCGGAAATCTTTGGTCCGATGCCCCTCGCAGGCACCCACAAGGCAATTGGTGGTGCAGCGTCCGGCACCGGCAATAAACGACATTGAACACGACAATCGGATCCCAGGCCGGCTTTGACAGCCCTTGCGTGCGGTTGCCCCCCGCGCCGAAATCAATTTATTCATGATGTCACCCTTGTCTCGCATTGCCCAACTGACCCTGTTTGTCATCTGTCTGACCGTCATGTGCTTGCCCGTGCCCGCCATGGCCCAAGGCACGCCGGGAGCGGTTGTGCAAACCGCTGAAGTGCGCGCAGAACTGATCGCACATGCCCCTGAGGGCACTGATCCTGGCAAGCCGGTGTGGGTCGGCTTGCAACTGACACACCAGAGCGGCTGGCACACCTATTGGAAAAACCCGGGCGACTCCGGGCTGGCAACCACACTGAACTGGACACTGCCTGTGGGTGTGATGGCGGGTGAGATTGCGTGGCCCGTGCCTCACAAAATCAACATAGGCACGCTGACCAATTACGGCTATGAAGGCACGGTACTCCTACCCGTGCCTTTGACAATTACACCGGACTTCAAACCGCCCTTGCTGGGTAACAACCTGGAAATCAGTCTCAAGGCCAGCTGGCTGGTTTGCCGTCAGGAGTGCATTCCACAGGACGGCGAGTTTGCCATTCAGGTGCCCGTGCGCGGCTCGACCGCATTGCACAGTGCTAATTTTTTGGCCGCCAGCAATCAGCTGCCCAAGGATATTCAGGAGGCAAAGGACAGTGCCCCTGCCAGTACGGCGCGGGTGCAAGGCCAGCGTTTGATGATCGAGGTGCACGGTCTGCCCGCCGCCCTGCGCGGTAAACCGCTGATCTGGTTTCCTGAAACCCCGGAGGTGCTGAACAATGCGGCACAGGCAGCAAAGGGCGATGAGCCGCCGGGCACACAAAGTTGGTCGCAAAGCTGGGATGGTCCACTGTGGCGGGCCGACCTGCCGCTTTCGCCCGAGCGAGCCAAGAGCCCGGAGCTCATGAGCTTTGTCCTGGTCCCGGAGGGTGAAAAGACCAGCCCCATGGCCGATCGTCAGGCGTGGCGGGTACAAACCCAGGTGCAGGGTCCCTGGCCAGCCCTCCCCAACAGGGCTGAAGTATCACCCGCTCTGGCCGCGGCACTGCAAGCCAATGCCGAAGCTGCACAGACCCAAGGGGCAGGCTTATCGGTTTCCCTGTGGATTACCATGATGGGAGCTATGCTGGGCGGTCTGATACTGAACCTGATGCCCTGCGTTTTTCCGGTGCTGGCCATCAAAGTGATGGGGTTCGCCCAGCACGCAGATGACCGGCGAGCACACCGCCTCAGCGGCTGGGCCTACACCGCCGGTGTGCTGCTGTCTTTTCTGGCGTTGGGGGCAGTCATGCTAGCCCTGCGTGCCGCGGGTGAACAACTCGGTTGGGGGTTTCAATTGCAGTCTCCGCCAGTAGTTGCCGGGCTGGCGGTTCTTTTCACGTTGATCGGCTTGAATCTGGCGGGCGTGTTTGAGCTGGGCCAGTTTTTGCCCTCGCGCCTGGCATCCCTGCAAGCAAAACATCCAACGGTCAACGCATTTTTTTCAGGGGTTCTGGCCGTGGCGGTGGCCTCGCCTTGCACCGCCCCCTTCATGGGCGCTTCTCTGGGCGTTGCCATCGGCCTACCGGCGACGCAGGCCTTAATGGTGTTTGCGACCATAGGCGTGGGCATGGCCCTTCCCTACCTGGTGGCCAGTCTGGTGCCCGCAGCAGCACGCGCCTTGCCTCGCCCAGGTGCCTGGATGGACACGTTGCGACGATTGTTGGCATTTCCCATGTTGGCCACAGTGGTGTGGCTGGTGTGGGTACTGGGGCAGCAAAGCGGCATTGACGGGGCCGCCACCTTGCTGGCCTTGCTGCTGGAAGTGAGCTTTTTGGTCTGGGCACTGAGTTTGAAACAGTGGGCACGATGGCTTTTGACTGCAGTGGCAACAACGATCCTGGCGTGGACTTTGTGGGCTTGGGGGCCTCTCCTGACCCAGCAAACAGCAGAAAACTTGCCCATAAACACCCCTTCGAATGGATGGGAAGCCTGGTCACCCGACAAGGTCTCGTCGCTCACCACAGCAGGGCGACCTGTGTTCGTCGACTTCACCGCAGCCTGGTGTGTGACTTGCCAATACAACAAAAAAACCACGCTCGCCAATGCGCAACTGTTGGCCGATTTCGAGGCGCGGCAGGTGGCACTGCTGCGGGCCGACTGGACGCGGCGCGACCCGCTCATCACACGCGCACTCGGATCTCTGGGGCGCAATGGCGTACCGGTGTACGTGCTGTACCGACAAAACCAAGCACCGCTGATATTTTCTGAAGTGTTGAGCGTGAACGAAGTTCGTTCTGCATTGGCACAGTAATCAACGACATTTTTCAATTTCAAACAGCGCATCAGGGAGACATCGATGACCCAGGAACCAGCCATACGCGAGATCATTTCGCGCAGCAGAACAGTCGCTGTGGTAGGGCTTTCGCCGAAGGCACATCGCGAAAGTTATGGCGTCGCCAAATACATGCAGGCGCAGGGTTGGCGCATCATTCCCGTGAACCCCAACGCGCGGGAGGTGCTGGGTGAAAAAGCCTATGCCACCCTTTCCGACGCTGCGCGGCACGAAAGAGTCGACTTGGTGAATGTGTTTCGCAACAGCGAAGATGTTCCCCCCGTGGTGGAGGAAGCGATCGCGCTGGGTTTACCGGCCATTTGGCTGCAACTCGGCATACACAACGACGAGGCCGTGGCTATAGCCCAGGCGGCGGGCCTGTTGACAGTTCAAGACAAATGCCTGAAGGTGGAGTACGCACGTCTACGGCCATGAGCTCTGCGACGTCAGCGACAATCTAGGGCATGTACGCTCCTCTCCAAAACGACACCTTTTTGCGAGCCTGCCTAGGTCAGGCTACCGACTACACGCCTGTCTGGCTCATGCGCCAAGCTGGCCGGTACTTACCGGAGTACCGTGCCACGCGCGCCAAGGCGGGCAGCTTCATGGGCTTGGCTACGAACACCGACTACGCTACCGAGGTGACCCTGCAGCCGCTGGAACGCTACCCTCTGGACGCGGCCATCCTGTTCAGCGACATCCTGACGGTGCCCGACGCCATGGGGCTGGGCCTGTCGTTCGCCTTGGGTGAAGGCCCCAAATTTGCCCATGCTGTGCGTGATGAGGCTTCAGTGGCCAAGCTGCATGTGCCCGACATGGACAAGCTGCGCTATGTATTTGACGCTGTCACGTCCATCCGTAAGGCCCTGAACGGGCGCGTGCCGCTGATCGGCTTCAGCGGCAGCCCCTGGACGCTGGCTTGCTACATGGTGGAAGGTGCCGGCTCAGACGATTACCGGCTGGTGAAATCCATGCTCTACGCACGCCCTGACCTCATGCACAAGATGCTGGCGGTGAATGCCGATGCGGTGGCGGCCTATCTGAACGCACAGATTGAAGCGGGTGCCCAGGCTGTCATGATTTTCGACAGCTGGGGCGGCGTACTGGCAGATGGTGCATTTCAAACGTTCAGCTTGGCCTACACCGCCCGGGTACTGGCTCAGGTCAAAAAAGAGCATGCAGGTGTAGAGATCCCGCGCATTGTTTTCACCAAAGGTGGCGGCTTGTGGCTGAGCGACATGGCCGAACTGGACTGCGAGGTGTTGGGCCTGGACTGGACGGTGAACCTGGGGCACGCGCGCGCATTGGTGGGCGGAGCGCCAGGCCAGCCGGGCAAGGCACTCCAGGGCAACATCGACCCCAATGTGCTGTTCGCACCGCCCGAGCTTGTTCAAGCGGAAGTGATTCGGGTACTCGATAGTTTCGGCGCACCCCACACAGGTTTTGGTCGCGGGCCAACGCACATCTTTAACCTGGGCCACGGTATCAACCAGCACACGCCCCCCGAACATGTGGGAGCTCTGGTCAACGCAGTACACAGCCACTCTCGTCAACAGAGGTCCAAGCTCTCTCAGGCATGACCTCCATATCATTTTTTTTTGCATTGGGGCAACTGAAAACCTCACTTATGCACAAAAAGTGGTAGGCGAGAATGCTGGCACCCCTTAACCCTGAGCTGGTCGCTACAAATCCCGTAGCGATGCTAAGTTGTTGATTTATATAGAGTTCAAAAATTGCTTTTTTTGTAGGCAATGTGTCAGAACCCTTGAATTTCAAGGCTTTCGGGGCCATGGAAGTGGGATATCAACAAAGTTATCCACAGAATCTTTTGATTTAAGCCAAAACACTTGTAGATCAAGGACTTACGTGTTTTTTCGCAAGTTCACATCAACAAACCAGCACAAGATGACGCAGGTGCGTTTTGCATGACTTATTGCCTTCCTGTGCTTGTTCAGATGCCGATACACAGCCAGGTAGCGGGACCTCTGACGTATTTGAGCGATGAGCAGCTGGCGCCCGGTGTCCTGGTGAGGGTCCCTCTGGGTCAACGTGAAACATTAGGCATGGTGTGGGGGCCGCCGGTAGAGGCAGGCGAGCAAGCCCTTGACCGTGCCAAACTCCGTGGCATCGCCTGTGTCCTGCACGGGCTCGCGCCACTCAACAAACGCTGGCGGGATCTGGTGACGTTTGCTGCAGGGTACTATCAACGAGGCCTGGGCGAGGTGGCCCTGGCTGCCTTGCCACCGGCATTGCGTGACATGACGTCAGAACAGTTGGCAAGGCGCTTGCGCAAATCCGAGAGGCCCAGCCACCAGAAGCCGCCCGTGGTGGACGCTGACTTGCCGGACGTGCCGAAGCTCAGCCAGGATCAGGCAAAAGTACTGGCGGAATTCGACACGCAGGCCGGGCCTTTTTTACTGTTTGGCGCCACGGGCAGTGGCAAAACCGAGGTGTACCTGCGCTGCGTGCAGGATGTGCTATTGCGTGACTCCAATGCGCAAGCACTGGTCATGGTGCCAGAGATCAACCTGACTCCCCAGTTGGAAGCACGGTTCCTGGGGCGCTTCGCACCGACCTTTGGCCCTGAGTCAGTTGTCTCACTCCACAGCGGCATGAGCAACCCACAGCGTGTGAAAAGTTGGATTGCTGCACACCAAGGTAAGGCACGCATCGTGTTGGGTACACGCATGGCCGTTTTTGCTTCGATGCCCGGTTTGCGGCTCATTGTGGTGGATGAGGAGCATGACCCCAGCTACAAGCAGCAAGAGGGCGCTCGCTATTCCGCCCGCGATTTGGCTGTGTACAGAGGTCGGTCCGAAGGTGCCAAGGTACTGCTCGGCTCTGCGACCCCGTCCCTGGAGAGCTGGCACCATAGTCGACCCGCTAGCGAGGGTGGCCGCTATGTGCGCCTGACCATGTCCAGCCGCATTGGCACCCAAGTCGGTATCGACGGCGCTGTGAATACAGGTCTGCCACTGGTTCGCCGGGTGGACATGAACCACCAACCCAGACGCGCGGTCATTTCACCACCGTTGCTGGACGCCATCAAAGCGCGCGCAGAGCGTGGCGAGCAAAGCATGATTTTCTTGAATCGGCGGGGTTATGCACCGGTTCTTGCCTGCACCTCGTGTGACTGGAAAAGCCAATGTCCGCATTGCAGCGCGTATCGAGTTTTTCACAAACTGGACCGAACCTTGCGCTGCCATCACTGTGGCCTGACGGAACGGGTGCCGCGCGCTTGCCCGGAGTGCGGCAATGTCGACATTTCGACGGTAGGCCGAGGAACGGAAAAGCTGGAAGAGCATCTGGCAGAACTCTTGGCAGATATTCGCAGGCCTGGCACGGCCTGTGAAGAACACCCGGAGGGGCTGCCCCTGCGAGTTGCTCGCATTGATGCGGACAGCACACGACTCAAAGGTACCCTGGAATCTCAGCTAGCCCAAGTCCACGCTGGAGAGGTCGACATCCTGGTAGGAACCCAGATGATCGCCAAAGGCCATGATTTCCGACGAATCACCTTGGTCGCCGCGATCAACCCCGACGGCGCCCTGTTTTCAAGTGATTTCAGAGCACCAGAAAGGCTCTTCAGTCTGCTCATGCAGGCCGCGGGGCGGGCTGGGCGCGACACCAATCTGGAATCGCGCAGTGAGATGTGGATACAGACCCTCCAACCCGCTCATCCCTTGTTCGAGGCACTCAAACGCCATGATTACGCGGGGTTCGCTGCACACCAGCTAAGTGACCGCGCGTCTGCGTTGTTACCCCCGTTCAGCTTTCAGGCACTGGTGCGTGCGGACGCCCGCAGCCAGGAGAGTGCACAAGGTTTTTTGAATGCGGCGTGTGACGCGGCGCGTGAGCTGCTTGCCAGCCTGCCCGGCTTCCAGCAAATAACGCTTTACCCGGCGGTACCCATGACAATTCAAAAGGTCGCTAATGTAGAACGTGCCCAGATGCTCGTCGAAAGTCTCTCGCGTGCCGCTCTGCAGCAGTTTCTGAAAGCATGGCAAACGTTGCTACAGGAGCAACGCGCCTGCCCGCAGGCCAAGGGCCTCATACGCTGGGCCATTGACGTGGATCCCCTGATCATCTAGCGTCCGGCCCTACCCGACACACAAGGCTCAAAACGACGACGCCTGCGAACAGGCTGGCCGTCAACGTAGCAGGGACACCGCTCCTGAAAACGTGAAAAATGCGGCCGTGGTCGTCACAAGAATAATGCGAGCGATGCGGCCATTGTCAGCACCAAATCTCTCGGCCAGCAGGGACACGTTGCTGGCACTTGGGAGGCACGCAATCAGGATCAAAATGGTCAAGGAAAATGGCTTTAACGGCAACCCAAACTGGATACACGCCGACCCGATCAAAAGCACCAGCACGGGGTGCAAGAATAGTTTGATGAATGCCACTGGAACAACGGAGCGCCCAAAACCAGCTGCCATTTTGAGCCTTTTCTCCCCCATCATTTGGGAGCGGGCAAGTACGGCTCCAATCGTAAACAGAGCTACCGGAGAGGCAGCGTCTGCTAGTAATCCTATGGTTTTTGAGATTGACGCCGGAAGTTTGACTTCAAAAAGCGACGCGGCAGCGCCCAGCAAGATAGACCACGGCATAGGATTAGAAATGACACCTACGAGTGCGTTTTTCGCCGCTGTCTTTGCGCCATGAGTGTTGCTACTCCCCAGCTGTGACAATGCGATGCACAAAGAGCTCGTCACCACCATGTCAACGACAATAGCCACAATGGTAGGCCCTGCGGCCTGATCTCCCAACAGCGCGACCAAGAGCGGCACCCCCATGAATCCTGTGTTGGGAAAGGCCGCAACCAGTGCACCAAATGCAGCATCGTTCCAACCAATGGCGCCGCCCCTGGTTACCGATATCGTGAAGCCAACCACCAACAAGCCGCAGGTTAACCAAACCAGAAACACGCCAACGTCAAGCAATGCAGTCAATGGTGTACTCGCGCCAAATCGGTACAACATGCAAGGAAGTGCGAAGAACAGCACAAATCCGTTCAGACCGGGAATGGCATCAAGTGGCAGCATTCGTCGACGTGTGGCGACGTAACCAGCAAGTACCAGGGCGAAAAAAGGAAAAGTGACTAGGAAGATGTTTAGCACCTGCCTATTGTGCGTTCGGAATTTGCGGCAAATGCAGCGCAAATACTTTTTCTAGGCATCTGGACTCATCCATATGTCGCAGCTGCGTCTCATCGTTTTAATTTCATGACCATCACCACGTCTAACGGACTAAACCTCGCCCAACAGGAGGCTGTTAACTACCTGCACGGCCCCTGCCTGGTATTAGCCGGGGCAGGATCCGGAAAAACACGGGTCATCACCCACAAGATAGGTAGGTTGATTCAATCAGGTATGGCTCCCAAGCGCATTGCAGCCATCACCTTCACCAACAAGGCAGCAGCAGAAATGCGTGAGCGCGCCAAGGGGCTCATTGGCCGGGCCGCGAAAGAAGTAGTGGTGTGTACCTTTCATGCTCTGGGGGTGCGCATGATGCGCGAAGATGGTCAAGTTCTAGGCCTAAAACCTAGTTTTTCAATACTTGATAGTGACGACGTGACCAGCATCCTCAAAGACGCAGGCACTACGACAGATACCGCCACCGCGCGCGTTTGGCAATGGACGATCAGCCAATGGAAAAACAAGGGCCTGAACTCTGCCCAAGCCTTAGCACAGGCAAGTACCGACGAAGAGCGACAGATCGCCATTGTCATGTCTCGCTACGAAGAGCGGCTGACGGCTTACCAAAGTGTGGATTTTGATGACTTGATCAGCCTGCCGCTCAAGTTACTGACGCACCACAAAGAAGTTAGACACAAGTGGCACCGCAACTTCGGGCACGTACTGGTTGACGAGTATCAAGACACCAATGCTACCCAGTACGAAGTACTGAAACTATTGGTCACGGGTGATTCGCTCGAGCAAGGTCGCTTCACGGCTGTTGGCGACGACGATCAGTCCATTTATGGTTGGCGGGGTGCCACACTGGACAATTTAAGAAAACTGCCCGTGGATTTTCCTAGTCTCAAAGTCATCAAACTCGAACAGAACTACCGATCCACCAGCGCAATTCTTCGCGCGGCCAACAATGTCATTGGCCCGAATCCAAAACTGTTTCCCAAAAACCTGTGGAGTGATTTGGGCGAAGGTGAGCCAGTCAAGGTGATGGATGCAGATACAGAGGAACACGAAGCTGAACGAGCGGTGGCCAGAATACAAAGTATCCGGGCCGGCTGCACTGTTAGCCTTGGCACTCAATTTCAGGAGTTCAAGGACTTTGCCATTCTTTACCGTGCAAATCACCAAGCAAAGACATTTGAAAAAGCTCTGAGACGCGCCCAGATACCCTACAAGGTTTCAGGTGGCACCAGCTTTTTCGATCGATCAGAAATCAAAGATCTGTGCGGCTGGTTCAGATTGTGGATCAACAACGATGACGACCCTGCTTTTCTCAGAGCCATTACTACCCCCAAGCGGGGCATAGGTCATCAGACGCTCGGGCATCTTGGTGCTTTTGCAACACAGTCACGGCTGAGTCTGTTCTCGGCCCTTTTTGCTTCCTCGCTCGAATCACACGTCAAGCCTAAGGCTGTGTATGAATTG
>JBEEJZ010000174.1:0-4375 GCA_041168905.1 Pseudomonadota bacterium
AAACACACCCCAGACTTTGCGGGTGTCACAGTCCAACAATTCACGATGCGTCAGGTAACGCATGAAACGCGCGTGATAGATCGAGCTGATCGGACCAATGCCCATCGAGCCGGTGGGGAACTGCCAAAAATCGGGCATCAACCACGGATGTGGGTAGCTGGAGAGGCCACGTGCGCCGCTGGCTGGTGCGGTGATCTCTTGGCGGTAATGCAGCAAGTCCGTTTCGCTCAAACGACCTTCAAGAAATGCGCGGGCATACACGCCGGGTGCGCTGTGAGGTTGAAAGAACACCAAATCACCGCGGTGTGTTTCATGACGTGCGTGAAAAAAATGGTTGAACCCCATCTCAAACAAATCAGCAGCACTGGCGTAACTGGCGATGTGTCCCCCGAGTTCACCGTAGGCTTGGTTGGCACGCACCACCATCGCCAACGCGTTCCAGCGCATGAGTGAAGCCAGACGTTCTTCCACAGCGAGATCCCCCGGAAAAGCGGGTTGTGCCTCAACACCAATTGTGTTGATGTAAGGCGTGTTAAGTTCAGGTTGCCAACCGATGCCTTGCGTGCGGGCCAAGCGAACCAACTCATCAAGAATTTGTCGAACTCGAGCAGGCCCCTCGGCTGCGGCAAGTGACAACAAGGCGTCGCGCCACTCTTGGGTTTCCGATGGATCGCTGTCTACTTCTGCGGTTGCTGCGAAATTGTGGGGGTCGGTCATGTTGTTCATTCCAAATGTCTCCTAATACAAAGACTGTAGGGAATACGCCATGGCAGTTGATGTTGAATTCATGCATTATTCGGACTTTTATGACATTTAATTCTGAATAAGTAATGAATCAAAGCACAAAAAACTTTGACGTCATCGATTTGAAGATTCTTGATGAACTTCAGGCTGATGCAAGTCTGTCCAACGTCGAGCTTGCCCGCAGGGTTCATTTATCGCCTTCTCCCTGCTTAGCTCGTGTACGGGCGTTAGAGGAGCGAGGCTTGATCAGGCAATATGTGGCTTTACTCGAAGCCAAGCATTTAGGGCTGCATCTGAACGTGTTTATCTCGATCAGCCTCAAGCAACAAAGCCGTCAGGCACTTCAAGAGTTTGAAGAGCGCATCACCTTGCGCGATGAGGTGATGGAGTGCTACTTGATGACCGGGGATGAGGACTACCTCTTGCGCGTGGCTGTGCCCGACATGCCCGCCTTAGAAAGCTTCATCCTTGAACAGCTCTCACCGATCGCGCAGGTGGAAAAGATTCGCTCCAGTTTTGCGCTGAAGCAAGTGCGCTACAAAACTGCGCTTCCATTGCACAACCTGTAACCCGTAGACCCTGGTGTTGGCGTACGTTGCTATTGCAGTTGGAACTATTCAGTGGGTCTGCTCTCACGAGCGAAGCATGAAGTGACTCGACTGAAGTTAGCAGGGAAATTTAGGGCTTGATCGCCATGCGAATGCGGCGCTCTTGGATCCGCCAGCCCTGCGGCGTGCGTCGATAACGATCGTGGTACTCGACCACGGCCGGGGAGCCCGAGGCCGTAGCGCTCTGACCTGGGCCGTCCGGCACGCCCTGAAAAAAGAGGGCATAGCAAAATCCCGTGGCTTCATTCGTCGAGATCACATCCACCCTGATGTTGGTGCACAGGTGGCGCGTTTCTACAGTCGCTGAGCGGGCCTCAAGGAATTTTTTCAACTCGTGACGACCCACAACCTTCGTGCCCATACGGTCGAGGACACCGTCCTCGGTGAACAGATCTAGCCATGCGTCATAGCGGCGCGCATCGATGTGGTTGGCAAAGTCAACGCACAGCCGAGCACAAGCAGCCTCAGCCTCATCCTGCGCCTGCAGCTCAAAATTTTCGGGTAAGTTCATCTGGTCACCAACTTTTGTGTGAATTGCGCGAAGCGCTGGAGGTAGGTCGCCATGAAGGCATGTGACAACAGATCGATTAGCCCATGAGTGAGCCGCGAATGTCCGACACCGGCAATTGCACGCGCCGATCCAGCAACTCGGCTTCGGGTGTTCCCGCACGCAGTTTCGCCAGCATCTCTTCGGGATCAAATTCCACGCCAATGGGGTTGATTTCGAAATGAGGCCCATTCATAAATCCATTAGCGCCTTCGACCGTTTCAAAGCAATCGGCCTGGAATTCCATCTGGTTTCCGTCGGGGTCAGCGTAGTAGAGAGAAACCGTGACACCATGGTGGATGCACCAATAGGGCATCACATCCTTGGCTTTGAGTTCGAGGTACTTGTCAAGGAGCTCCGTCAGGCTCCGGTAACCATAAGCCACATGATCCATGCCCGGTTGGCCGCGCGGCGCACGCTCGTCAGACTCGCCCTTGATGATGCCAAGGTTCAGGAGCGCAATTCTGTGATGCTCTTCGTCATAAGTGACAAAGGCAATCACCGGATTTTGGTATTGAACACGACCGTTGAATACCGAGACGTACCAGTCCAGCATTTGCTGAAACCGGTAGGTGCGATAGACCACATGGGCAAAGGAACGGGGACGAATGGTGGTGGTAGACATGGTGCAGTCAACTCCTGGTTAAATCATTTATGAGTGTGAGCGAATGTGTCGGTCAACAAAGCCACGAGTACAAACCTCGCAAGCTTGCTGTCTTCGACGGATTGAAGGGAAACGAACACTGGTTGCTCAGACGAGCTTCTGGCGCTGCGTTCCCAAGGGGCCGCCATCGAGAACCATGACGTCGCCGCGCTTCAAAAATTGAGGGGGTTTCATACCCAGCCCCACACCTGAGGGTGTGCCGGTGATCACCACGTCACCGGGGAGCAGCGTCATGAACTGGCTCAGATAGGACACAACTTCCGCGACTGAAAAGATCATGTCGGCAGTATTGCTACTTTGGCAAACTTGCCCATTGACAGTCAGGCTGATGGGAATGCATTGCGGATCCGGAAGCTCGTCTGTGGTCACAAGCCAAGGACCGATGGGGCCAAAGCCATCAAAGCTCTTGCCCTTTCCCCATTGATTGCCGCGCTTGGTCTGCCAGTCACGTTCGGAGACGTCATTGGCAAGGCAGTATCCAGCCACATGGCTCAGTGCCTTGTCAACGGACACCTTGCGTGCCACAGTCCCAATGATCACGCCGAGCTCAACTTCCCAGTCAGTGGCCACCGAGTCGTCGGGCATGGTGATATCGTCATTTGGCCCCGCCAGTGAGGTCAGGGCCTTGGTGAAAACCACCGGCTCCTTGGGGATCTCCAGACCGGCTTCCATGGCATGTTTGCGGTAGTTCAGACCAATGGCCACGAACTGGCGCGAGCCTTTGACAGGCATACCGATGCGTGAGCCTTGGGGCACCAACGGCATTGCTTCGAGGTTGATGGCCGAGAGTGCACGCAGTTTTTCAGGCGACAGCCATTCAGGGGTGAAGTCTGGCACCAGCAAGGACAGATCGCGCAGTTGACCCTTGGCATCAATCGCACCGGGCTTTTCTTGACCCAGAGGGCCGTGACGTAATAGTTTCATGTCTTAATTACTTTCGTTTTTTGTGGAGGTTCAAGCTATTTATCAGCGTCAGTCGATCGAAATCTTGGCGCGCTTAACTGTTTCAGCAAATCGCTCGCTATCGAGCTGAGCGGTGCGTTCGATTTCTGCCGGTAAGGCTCCCCATGCCTCAAAGCCGACGGTCGCAAAGCGCTCCTTGACTTCGGGATCGCTTTGCGCGCTCACCACACCAGCGTGAATGCGGTCAACCACATTCTTCGGAATGCCTCTTGGGCCGTACAAGGCCACCCAGGACTTGAGCTCGAAGTTGCCCATGCCTGCGGTTTCACTGACCGTGGGCACGTCAGTGAACCCGGCCAGTCGGCGCGGGCCTGCGTAGGCCAGTAGACGCACACGCTTGGCTCGATAAAGCGGGCCCACCGTAGCGGCCGAACCGAAGGCCCAATCGACCTCACCGGTCGCGACGGCCGTATACAGTTGCGGAATTTCCTTGAAGGGAATGTGCCGCATCTGGACGCCAGCGGTGTTCTCTACCATGGCCGAGCCCACATGGGCCACGCTGCCAATGCCCCAAGAGCCGTACGTCACCTTGTCTGGGCTGGCCTTGGACGCAGCGACCAAGTCACTGAAGGTCTTGTATGGTGAATTGGCCCCGACCACCACGAAGAAGTTGGCCGTATAAAGCGGCGCAACCGGTTCGAAGTCCTTGACTGGATCGAAGGGCATTTGCTTATACAGGTGAGGCTGCAAGGAGACAGTGCCCACGTCCACCATGAGCAGGTTGTAGCCATCAGGCGCATTGCGTTTGACATCACCCGCAGACAGCCAGCCGTTTGCACCAGGTTTGTTGTCCACGGTGAACTGATGCCCCCAGCTTTTGGTGACTTTCTCACTGATGTGACGGAGTAC
>JBEEJZ010000175.1:0-16797 GCA_041168905.1 Pseudomonadota bacterium
CAGCGCACCGAAACGGGGATCAGAAGAACGCATGTCTGAGCGCAGCGAGTTTGCGTTCTTCCCCCGGTTCGGGAGCAGCACAGGCTGCCCCGAAGCTGCAGGCTTCGGGGTCGCAAACAGTAGGGTCGCCTTTCTTTGGCTTACTTTTCTTTGGCGAGCAAAGAAAAGTGAGGCGCTGCCGGGCGCCCCCCGGCTCCCGCCCTTCGCAGAAGAAAAGAGCAGCTCGCCCGCCGGGGCGACATCCCGGCCTCTGCCCTTAGCAATAAGACAAAGCAAGTAACCGCCACCGGGCGCCGCCGGCCTCATCCCTGATCAAGGCCATCCCCTCCTCCGTAAGGTGCCTGCAAACCTTGTGCGCCACAGTCAGGGTCTCACTTACCACTATTCGAGGAGATTTTCATGAGCCGTGAAGTTGTTGTTGTCAGCGGTGTGCGCACCGCCATTGGTACCTACGGCGGCAGCCTGAAGGACATTGCGCCTACCGAGCTGGCCGCCACCGTGGTGCGCGAGTCGCTGGCACGCGCCAATGTGGACGGCAAGGACGTCGGCCATGTGGTGTTTGGTCATGTGGTCAACACCGAGCCCAAAGACATGTACCTGTCCCGCGTGGCGGCCATCAATGGTGGTTGCGGCGAAGGCACGCCGGCTTTCAACGTGAACCGCCTGTGCGGCTCGGGCCTGCAGGCGATCGTGAATGCCAGCCAGAGCATTTTGCTGGGCGACACCGACATTGCCATTGGTGGCGGCGCCGAGAACATGAGCCGTGGCCCCTATGCCAGCCTGACCGGCCGCTGGGGTGCCCGCATGGGTGACACCAAGATGGTCGACATGGTGGTGGGTGCCCTGCACGATCCCTTCCACACCATCCACATGGGCGTGACCGCCGAGAACGTGGCCGCCAAGTTTGGCATCACCCGCGAGATGCAGGACGCCTTGGCCGTGGAAAGCCACAACCGTGCACAGCGCGCCATCGAAGCCGGCTACTTCAAGGATCAGATCGTGCCGATCACCCTGAAGAGCAAAAAAGGCGACGTGGCCTACGCGACCGACGAGCACTACCGTCCCAACTGCTCCCTGGCCGACATGGCCAAGCTCAAGCCTGTGTTCATCAAGGAAAACGGCACCGTGACCGCTGGCAATGCCTCTGGCATCAACGACGCTGCTGCTGCCGTGGTGCTGATGGAAGCCGGTGCTGCCAAGGCGCGCGGTGCCAAGCCCCTGGCCCGCCTGGTGGGTTATGCCCACACCGGTCTGGACCCCAAGATCATGGGCGTGGGCCCGATCTCGGCTACCCAGGCGGTGCTGAAGAAAACCGGCCTGAGCGTGAACGATCTGGACGTGATCGAAGCCAACGAAGCCTTCGCTGCGCAGGCCTGCGCTGTGACCCGCGAGCTGGGCCTGGATCCGGCCAAGGTCAACCCCAACGGTTCAGGCATTTCGCTGGGTCACCCCATCGGTGCCACCGGCGCTCTCATCACGGTGAAAGCCCTGTACGAGCTGCAGCGTGTGAACGGCCGCTACGCCCTGGTGACCATGTGCATCGGCGGCGGCCAGGGTATCGCCGCCATTTTTGAACGCATGTAATACTGCGTTTAACCATGACGCAATCCGGGCCGCTTATCACACTCACCTTTGATCAGGCGGCCCAGCGGTTGCGGCAGCTCTTGCAACGCGAATCACGAAGCATTGTGGGCATCATCGGCCCCCCCGGGGCGGGCAAGTCCACCCTGTCGCTGCGGCTGCAGGCACTGCACCCCGAGCAGTCGCAAATCGTGCCCATGGATGGCTACCACCTGGCCAACGTGGAGCTGGCCCGCCTGGGCCGCGCCGGCCGCAAGGGTGCCCCCGACACCTTTGACAGCTACGGCTATGTGTCGCTGCTCAAGCGCCTGCGCCAGCAGGCCCCCGACGAAACGGTGTACGCGCCCGAGTTTCGCCGCGAAATCGAGGAGCCTGTAGCTGGCGCCATTCCGATTTTTTCGCACGCCAAACTCCTGATTGCCGAGGGCAACTACCTGGCCCTGGACCAGGGCGGCTGGAGCCATGTGGCCGCGCTGCTCGATGAAATCTGGTACGTGCAGGTGGACCCTGCGCTGCGTCTGGAGCGTCTGGTGGCCCGACACATGCAGTTTGGCCGCAGCCGCCAGGCCGCCGAAGAGTGGGTTCAAGGCACTGATGAGCCCAACGCCCGCCTGATTGAATCCACCCTGGGTCGGGTGAATTTCAAGGTGCAGGCGGACTAGGCACGCCTTTTACCCGCCAGATAAGTCGTTCGCACTGAACCTCGGGTCTACTGAGAGACTCCAGGCCGCCTGAGTGCGCATTTTTGGCACGCACCTTGCGTAAAAAACCGGCCTGCTTGCCGGGCACCCCCCGTATAAACCCGTAGGCGACTTGGCCATGAGCGGGCCTATCATGCGGGCTCAGTCACTGGCGGACGAAATTCCGCTTGTGTCCGAATAAAAACGGTTCCTGTTCATTCGACTCCCTGGAGAAAACTTGATGATCAACAAACATTTCAAACTGGCTGCGGCCACCCTGGCAGCCTTGGGCGCGGTGATGGCCATGCCTGCGCACGCTGGCAAAACCCTGGATGCCATCAAGGCACGGGGGCAAGTGGTGTGCGGCGTGAACACCGGCCTGGCAGGTTTCAGTGCAGCCGACTCCAGTGGTGTGTGGACCGGCATGGACGTGGACGTTTGCCGCGCCGTTGCAGCAGCCACCCTGGGTGATGGCGACAAAGTCAAATACGTGCCCTTGAACGCACAGGCCCGTTTCACCGCCTTGCAGTCTGGCGAAGTGGACGTGCTGTCGCGCAACACCACCTTCACCCTGACGCGCGATGCCTCTCTGGGTCTGAGCCAGACCGCCGTGACTTACTACGATGGCCAGGGCTTTATGGTTCCCGTCAAGAGCAAGCTCAAGAGCGCCAAGCAGCTCAAGGGCCAGACCGTGTGCGTGCAGTCCGGTACCACCACTGAAAAGAACCTGACCGACTTCTCCAAGGCCAACGGCCTGAACATCAAGCCCATCGTGTTTGAAAAGCTGGAGGCCGCGGAGGGCGCTTACTTCTCTGGCCGTTGCGTGGCCTACACCACCGATGCTTCCGGCCTGGCGTCCACCCGTAACAAGGTCGCGAAGAACCCTGCCGATCACATGATCCTGCCTGAGCTGATCTCCAAGGAACCCCTGGGCCCGATGGTTCGCCGTGGCGATGACGAGTGGACTGCCATCGTGAGGTGGACGGTGTATGGTCTGTTGGAAGCCGAAGAGGCTGGCGTGACAGCTGCGAACGTGGACGAACTCAAAACCAGCAGTGCAGATCCTGTGATTGGCCGCCTGCTGGGTTCCAAGGAAGACACCGGCAAATTGCTGGGTCTGGACAAGGAATGGCTGGCTCGCGCCGTCAAGACCACCGGTAACTACGGAGAAATCTTCGAGCGCAATGTGGGCCCCAAGTCTCCCCTGCAATTGCCACGCGGCTTGAATAACCTGTGGAACAAGGGTGGCGTGCAATACGCGCCTCCGGTCCGTTGATGGCGACTAGCGGCGTGCTGTAAATCGGCATGACGCACCGGAAAAGGGCAGCCGCATACGCCATGCGCTGCCCTTTTCAATTGACGTGAGTTTTTCAAGCGACACCCAGATCTGCCATGTCCACACCCTCCTCCCCTCCCAAAAAGTCCTGGTCCTGGCGCAGTCAGGCCTTTCGCGGACTGCTGTACCAGGCGATTGCCATCGTGGTGGTACTGGCAACCGTTCTGTACCTGGCCCACAACACAACCACCAACATGAAGTTGCGTGGCATCCAAAGTGGTTTTGACTTTCTGTCCAACCCGGCCGGCTTTGACATCGGAGAAAGTTTTTTTGCCTTCGACTCGGGTGAGTCTTACTGGGGGGCCTACCTGGTGGGTTTTGTCAACACCCTGCGTGTAGCGGTGGTGGGCATCATCCTCACCACGCTACTGGGCACCTTGATTGGGGTGGGCCGTTTCTCGCGCAACGCGCTGATTCGTGGCCTGTGTGCGGCTTATGTCGAGTTTTTTCGCAACATTCCGGTTCTGCTGCAGTTGCTGATGTGGTACCTGATGTTCACCGAGGTCCTGCCGGCTTCCAACGAACCCTGGGTGCTGGGCCCATTCTTCTTGAGCAAGGGGGGTATCAATTTCCCGATTCCTGAATGGGCGAGCGGCCACGCATGGGCTGCCTGGGGTCTGCTGGCAGGATTCGGGGCTGCCTGGGGCTACCGTGCCTACGCCCGCAAAACGTTCGAACAGACCGGCAAGGCCAAAAGCATGGTGCTGGCACCCTTGTTCATCGTGCTGGGCTTGGGTGTGGTTGGCTGGTTGCTGGGCGGCGCGCCCACGGCGCTGAACATGCCCGTGCAGGGCGAATTCGCCATCGAATACGGTGGTGCACTGACCCCTGAATATTTATCGGTGCTGCTGGGCCTGACCATTTACACCGCCGCTTTCGTATCTGAGGTGGTGCGTGGCGGCATCCAGTCGGTGGCCTTGGGCCAATCCGAAGCCGCCGCAGCCCTGGGCCTGAGCCGTGGTCAAACCATGCGTCTGGTGATGCTGCCGCAAGCCCTGCGCGTCATCATTCCGCCGGTGACCAACCAGTACCTGAACCTGACCAAGAACTCCTCACTGGCGGTGGCCATCGGTTATCCGGACGTGGTGTCGATTGCCAACACTGCCATCAACCAAACCGGCCGTGCCGTGGAGTGCATTGCCATCATCATGCTGGTGTACCTGAGCACATCGCTGTTCACTTCCATCACCATGAATTGGTACAACACTCGCTCTGCCATCAAAGAACGCTGAGGCCTACCCATGAGCGCAACAAGTTTTCAAGTGATTCCCGCCCGCCCGGCTCCGGTCAAAACCGAAGGTGCCGTCGCGTGGATCCGCAGCAATCTGTTCGGCAGCTGGCCCACCACGCTGGGCACCTTGCTGGTGGGGGCCATCCTGCTTTACATCCTGCCGCCACTCTTCGGCTGGGCATTGTTCGACGCCAAGTGGGCCGCCAACTCGGATGCATGCCATGCGGACCGGGCCGGCGCCTGCTGGGGTGTGGTGACGGAGAAGTTCCGCATCATCATCTTTGGTCGCTACCCTTTTGAGGAGCAGTGGCGACCCTTGGTGTCGGCCGCCTTGCTGTGCGGCCTGTTGGTCGCCAGCTGCATGCGCATGTTCTGGAAAGCCTGGCTGGGTTTGGCCTGGCTACTGGTGCTGGGTTTCTTCTTTGTGGTGATGTACGGTGGCGTACTGGGACTCTCCCGGGTCGAGACCGACCGTTGGGGCGGCCTGCCGCTAACCTTGCTGCTGTCCTCGCTGTCGATGGCGATGGCGTTTCCGCTGGCTCTCCTGATTGCGCTGGGCCGCCGCTCCAAGCTGCCCGCCATCAAGACCTTCTGCACGATTTATGTGGAGCTGATTCGCGGCGTGCCGCTGATCTCGGTCCTGTTCATGGCGTCCTTCATGTTTCCGCTGCTGATGCCTCAGGGCTTCAATATCGATGTGTTGGTGCGGGTGCTGGCCGGTATCACGCTGTTTGCAGCGGCTTACATGGCCGAGGTGATCCGAGGCGGCCTGCAGGCCGTGCCCAAGGGCCAGATCGAAGCAGCGGCCACCCTGGGCCTGAGCTTCTGGCAGACCCAGCGCAAGATCGTGCTGCCGCAAGCCCTGGCCATGGTGGTGCCCGGCATCATGAACAACTTCATCTCCACCTTCAAGGACACCTCACTGGTGACCATCGTGAGCCTGTACGAGTTGACCGGTGCCATGAGTCTGGCACTGAACTCTGACTCCGACTGGCGACCCTTCAAGATTGAAGGCTACATCTTCATTGCACTCATCTATTTTGCGTTCTGCTTCTCCATGTCGCGCTACAGCCTCTGGATTGAAAAGCAGGTCAACAAAAGCAAACTCCGCTAAGGAAAGAACATGTCTGAACCCATCATCACCTTCAACAAAGTCAACAAGTGGTACGGCAACAACTTTCATGTGCTGCGCGACATCGACCTGACCGTGACCAAAGGCGAGCGCATTGTGATTTGCGGCCCCTCGGGCTCGGGTAAATCCACGCTGATCCGCTGCATCAACCGGCTGGAAGAGCATCAGCAGGGAAGCCTGATCGTTGACGGCGTCGAACTGACCGACGACGTCAAGGCCATTGACGATGTACGCAAAAAAGTAGGCATGGTGTTCCAGCAGTTCAACCTGTTTCCACACCTCACCGTGCTGGAAAACCTGACGCTGTCGCCCATGTGGGTGGGCAAGATGCCTAAAAAGGAAGCCGAAGAAAAAGCCATGCAGCAGCTGGAGCGTGTGCGCATTGCCAACCAGGCCAGCAAGTACCCGCTGCAGCTCTCGGGCGGTCAGCAGCAGCGCGTAGCCATTGCCCGCGCGCTGTGCCTCAAGCCCAAAATCATGCTGTTTGATGAGCCCACGTCGGCGCTGGACCCGGAAATGATCAAGGAAGTGCTGGACGTGATGATCGAGATGGCCAGCCAGGGCATCACCATGATCTGTGTCACGCACGAGATGGGTTTTGCCAAGGCCGTGGCCGACCGGGTTATCTTCATGGACCAGGGCCAGATCGTGGAGCAAAACACGCCCCACGAGTTCTTCAATAACCCGCAAAACGAACGCAGCCGGGACTTCCTGTCCAAGATATTGGGGCATTGACTCCTGGGCCCCACGCGCCCGTGGAGCGCTAGAGACGCAAAAAAGCCGCCTGGGGCAAACCCGGCGGCTTTTTTCTTGTTGTGACGTTCACTCGCCCAGATACGCGGCGCGCACCTTGGGATCATTCAGCATCTCTTTGGCATCGCCCGTCATGGTGACCAGGCCGGACTCCATCACATAGCCACGGTTGGCAATGCTCAGGGCGCGGCTGGCGTTTTGCTCCACCAGCAGCACGGTCACGCCTTGGGCATAAACGTCCTTCACCACCTCAAAGATCTTGTCCACCATGATGGGCGAGAGGCCCATGGACGGTTCATCCAGCAACAGGACCTTGGGCCGGCTCATCAGGGCACGGCCCATGGCCAGCATCTGCTGCTCGCCACCCGACATGGTGCCAGCGAGCTGATCCTTGCGTTCGCGCAGGCGCGGGAAGATGGTGAACATCTTTTCGATGTCGGCCTCGATGCCATCCTTGTCGTCCCGGATGTAGGCACCCATCTGCAGGTTTTCGGTGATGGTCATGCGGGTGAACACGCCACGTCCTTCCGGCACCATGGCCAGGCCTTGCTTGACCAAGTCCCAAGGCCCCTGCCCCTTGATGCTTTTGCCCAGGTACTCGATGTCGCCGGCATTGATGGGCAAGGTGCCCGTGATGGCCTTCATCGTGGTGGTTTTGCCGGCGCCGTTGGAGCCGATCAGCGAGACCAGCTCGCCCTCGCGCACTTCAAAATCGACGCCCTTGACGGCCTGAATACCACCGTAGGCGACCTTGAGACCGGAAACTTTTAACAGTGCTGTTGCCATGCTGTGTGTCCTCTTGTTCTGCTGGGCTCAGTGGCCACCGGTGCCCAGGTAGGCCTCGATGACTCTCTCGTTTTTCTGGACCTCGGCCGGTGTGCCTTCGACGATCTGCTTGCCGTAATCCAGCACGGTCACACGGTCACACAGGCCCATCACCAGCTTCACATCGTGCTCGATCAACAAAATGGTGCGGTTGTCCTTGCGGATGCGGTCAATCAGCTCGCGAAGCATGACTTTTTCAGTCGCGTTCATTCCTGCAGCCGGCTCGTCCAATGCGATGAGCTGGGGGTCAGTGGCCAGCGCGCGGGCAATTTCCAGGCGACGCTGATCGCCATAACTCAGGGTACGCGCCTTGTAGTCGGCAAACTTGCCTATGCCGACATAGTCCAGGAGCTCGCGGGCTCGTGCGGTGATAGCCGCTTCTTCGGCCTTGAAGCTGGAGGTGCGGAACATGGCACCCAGCAAACCCGAATGCGTGCGCACATGACGCCCCACCATCACGTTTTCCAGGGCGGTCATTTCTGCAAACAGGCGGATGTTCTGAAAGGTCCGCGCAATGCCGGCCTTGGCCACCAGATGCACCGCAGTGGGCTGGTAGGGTTGGCCCGCCAGCTCAAAGGTGCCACTGTCTGGGGTGTACAAGCCGGTCAGCACATTGAAGAAGGTTGTCTTGCCTGCGCCGTTGGGGCCAATCAGCCCGTAGACCTGACCCCGCTGGATGTGTATGCCCACATCGCTGAGGGCTTGCAGACCACCGAAGCGCTTGGAAACGCCAGCGACCTTGAGTACGGTATCTGTGCTCATGTGCAGGTCTCCTTATTTCGAATTTTGTAGTGACTTGCCGTGCTCAGGCGAGGGCCACAAGCCGCGTGGGCGCAGCATCATGATGCTGATCATGGCCACGGCAATCAGGAACTGGCGCAGGATGGAGGCGTCGAGGCGTCCGTCGGTCATGGCCTGCAGAGGGCCGGCCACATAGCGCAGCACCTCGGGCAGTGCCGACAGCAGCACCGCACCCAGAATCACCCCGGGCAGATGGCCAATGCCACCCAGCACCACCATGGCCACAATCATGACCGACTCCATCAGGCTGAAGGATTCGGGGGAAATAAAGCCCTGGAAGGCGGCGAACATGGCACCGGACACACCGCCAAAGGTGGCGCCCATGCCGAACGCAGCCAGCTTGAGGTTGCGGGTATTGATGCCCATGGCCTTGGCGGCGATTTCGTCTTCGCGAATCGCCATCCAGGCGCGGCCCACGCGCGAGACCTCCAGGCGGTGGCAAATCACCACGCTCAGGATCACCAGGGCCAGAAACAGGTAGTAGTACAGCGAGACCGACGCCAGCTCGATACCGAATAGGTTGAGCTTCTTGCCTAGATCCAGACCAAAGAACCGCAATGAGTCAATTTGGTTCAATCCCTTGGGGCCATTGGTGATGTTGACCGGGTGATCCAGGTTGTTCATGAACACCCGGATGATTTCGCCAAAGCCCAGGGTCACGATGGCCAGGTAGTCGCCGCGCAGTCGCAGGGTGGGGGCGCCGAGCAAAATGCCCAGCACGCCGGCCAAAGCCGCAGCTACGGGAATGGTCAGCCACAGCGGCTGGTGCATGCCCTCGGGGAACATGGCCGCGATGGCCGGAAAGGTGTCTACCAGATGCGGCGAGCCCAAGAGGCCGAACATATAGGCGCCGATGGCGAAGAACGCCACGTAACCCAGGTCGAGCAAACCGGCGTAGCCCACAACGATGTTCAGGCCCAGCGAGAGCATCACATACAGGAGTGCCATATCGGCAATACGCACCCAGGCATTGCCGAAACTTTGCAGGATGAGGGGGAGTACCAGCAACGCCAGGCCGGCCAGCACAAAGGCAGTTATTTTTTTCTGTTGAGTCATGACCTGTCTCCTTAGGCTCGGTCGGCCACACGTTCACCCAAGAGGCCTGATGGGCGCAGGGTCAACATGATGATCAGCACGATGAAGGCAAAGATGTCGGTGTAGTGGCTGCCCAGCACACCGCCGGTGAGAGCGCCGATATAACCAGCGCCGATCGACTCGATCAAGCCCAGCAGCACGCCTCCCACGACCGCACCGGCCAGATTGCCAATACCGCCGAACACAGCTGCGGTGAAGGCCTTGAGGCCAGGCAAGAAGCCCATGGAGTGTTGAACGGTGCCGTAGTTGGAGGCCCACATCACACCCGCGATGGCCGCCAGCACGGCGCCGATGATGAAGGTGGCAGAAATCACCACGTCAGGCTTCACGCCCATCAGGCCGGCCACCCGGGGGTTCTCGGCAGTGGCGCGCATGGCGCGACCGAGCTTGGTGGCATTGACCAGCCAGGACAGGGCGGCCAGCGATACCGCCGTCAGCCCCAGGATCAGGACCTGGGTGGGGGTGATCACCGCGCCGCCGATTTCAAAGGGCGTGGAAGACAACAGGGTGGGATAGGACTTGAAGTTGGGCTTCCAGATCATCATGGCGATGGTCTGCAGCAGGATGGACATGCCGATGGCGGTAATCAAGGGTGCCAGTTTGGGGCTGTTGCGCAAGCGGCGGTAAGCCAGCTTTTCGATGATGTAGTTGAGCGTGGCCGCAACCACGCAGGAAATCAGCAGGGCAATGACGAGGATCACATAGCCCGGCGTGCCTGGCATGGCACCTTGCATCCAGCCAATGATGGACCAGCTGGTCAGCGCCCCCACCATCAAGACCTCGCCGTGAGCAAAGTTGATCAGGTTGATGATGCCGTACACCATGGTGTAGCCCAAGGCGACCAAGGCGTACATGCTGCCCAGCACAAGCCCGTTGATGACCTGTTGCAGAAAAATATCCATTGCTGCTTTCTCCAATTTATAACCCACCCTGCATAAAGCAAAAAACCCGCCAAGGGGCTCGGGCGGGTAGGCGTGGCGCATTGTATCGACGGCTCTTTAATCGAGCGGCCTTTGTAACCAAGGGTTTTCCCTTGGAAAAAGCGCTGATTCAAGCTTCTCATGCAGCATCAGTTGGACTGATGGTTGAGCCTTTTCAAGTCTCGCAACTTCTCCGCAATGCGTATTTCAAGGCCGCGCTCCACGGGCTGGTAAAAGCCGGGCTCCGCCATCCCATCAGGCAGGTAGCGCTCCCCGGCAGCAAAGCCACCGGCTTCGTCGTGGGCATAGCGGTAGCCTTTGCCGTAGTCCAGATCTTTCATCAGCCGGGTGGGTGCGTTGCGCAGGTGCATGGGCACCGGCCGGCTACCGTCTTGCTTGATGAAGGCCCGGGCCTGGTTATAGGCCTTGTAGACGGCGTTGCTTTTGGGGGCAACCGCCAGGTACACCACGCATTCGGCCAAGGCCAGCTCCCCCTCAGGACTGCCCAGGCGCTCGTAGACCTCAGCGGCATCCAGCGCCAGACGCAAGGCCCGCGGGTCAGCCAGGCCGATGTCCTCACTGGCCATGCGTATCAGACGTCGGGCCATGTAGCGGGGATCGGCGCCTCCATCGAGCATGCGCACAAACCAGTACAGGGCCGCATCAGGGTCGGACCCACGCACCGATTTGTGCAGGGCACTGATGGTGTCGTAAAACTGATCCCCACCCTTGTCGTAGCGGCGCATGCGCTCACCCAGCACCTTGAGCAACCAGGCATCGGTGATCGTGTCGAGATTCGCCTGGCGCGCCGCAGTCGCCAGCGTCTCCACGGTATTGAGCAGGCGCCGCGCATCGCCGTCGGCATACGACAACAGGCGCTCCAGCGCGGCGTCCTCCAACGCTGGAATGGCCTGAATCGCTTGCGCGCGCGCCACGATACCGCTCAAGTCCTGGGCGGCCAAGGGCTGCAACACATACACCGCCGCACGTGACAGCAGAGCCGAGTTGACCTCGAAGGAAGGGTTCTCGGTGGTCGCACCTATGAATGTGAACAAACCGCTTTCAACATGGGGCAGAAATGCGTCTTGCTGGCTTTTATTAAAGCGGTGAACTTCGTCCACAAAAACAAGGGTGCGTCGCCCCTGCGCGCGCGCCAGTTGCGCCAGTTCAACGGCTTCGCGGATGTCCTTCACCCCGCCCAGCACCGCACTGATAGTGATGAACTGGGCATCAAAAGCATGCGCCATCAAGCGCGCAATGGTGGTTTTGCCCGTGCCGGGCGGCCCCCAGAAAATGCAGCTGTGCGGCTGACCCGACTCAAAGGCCAGTCGCAAGGCCATGCCGGGGCCGAGGATTTGCTGTTGGCCGATGACTTCAGCCAGGGTTTGCGGGCGTAGACGCTCAGCCAGAGGCGAATGGTGCTCAGCCAGGGGCGAATGGTCGGCGTTCATCCGGGTCGGCCAGAATTACTGACGCACCACATCGGCCCCGGCCGGTGGCTGAAAACTGAAGTGCTGGGCCTTGAAACCCGGCTGGGTATTGATCGCACCAAAGCTGAGGACCGAGCGCTGGCCAAAGGTGTCGAGCATGTCCAGCACCGCCAGTTGCCCCTGCCTGAACCCCAGCCGAACCTGCTGCAACTGCGCATCCTTGCCCTTGGGCAGGGCCACGAGCCACTGCATGCCTTCGGCGTCGGCACCGTTGCTCAGAGTGAAGGCGCTGTTGAGGCCTTTCAGGTCTGGTGCCGCTGCGATGATTGCGGCGGGGGTATTGCCCAGCACGTCTTGCTGGCGTCTGGCCGTGACCTGGTTGAGGTCCACGTCAAACAGCCATAAGGTTTGGCCGTCCGCCACGATCAGCTGCTCAAACGGTTTGGTGTACTGAAAACGAAACCGGTTGGGTCTGGAAAATTCGAAGATGCCGCTTGAGGTTTTGGTACGTGGGGCGGCCTCGCCTTCCTTCTTGGGCGAAGTCACCACTTGTGTGAAAGAGGCACGGCCCTGCTGGGTGTCGCGCAGAAAGGTCTCCAGATCCCGCAGGGCGTCTGCTCGCGCCGGCAGCAACATGCAAGTGCCGAGCAAGATCAGTGACAAGGCCACGCGAGGAAAGCGACGACGGAAGCGGCTGAAAGAAGTCATATGGTTTCGGTAGCTCTGTCACATCAATCCGAGGCACGCGCCGGCACCAGGATGTCGCGCTGGCCGCTGCCGCTCATGGCACTGACCAGGCCTGCTTTTTCCATGTCTTCCACCAACCTGGCGGCACGGTTGTAACCAATCTTCAAATGGCGTTGCACCAGGGAAATGCTGGCCTTGCGGTTTTTCAGAACCACCTCTACCGCCTGGTCGTACATGGGGTCTTTTTCGCCCCCCTCGCCGCCGGCTTCTCCACCCAGACCGTCTTCACCGTCCACTGTTCCGCCTTCCAGCACGCCCTCGATGTAGTCTGGCTCGCCCTGGCTCTTGAGGTAGCTCACTACCCGGTGTACCTCGTCGTCACTCACAAAAGCACCATGCACCCGCACCGGCAGCCCTGTGCCACTGGGCATGTAGAGCATGTCTCCCATGCCCAGCAAGGCCTCTGCGCCCATCTGATCCAGGATCGTGCGACTGTCGATCTTGCTGCTGACCTGAAAAGCAATTCGAGTAGGAATATTGGCCTTGATCAGGCCGGTGATCACGTCCACGCTGGGGCGCTGAGTAGCCAGAATCAAGTGAATGCCGGCTGCCCGCGCTTTTTGGGCGAGGCGGGCAATCAGCTCTTCAATCTTCTTGCCCACCACCATCATCAGGTCGGCCAACTCGTCGATCACCACCACGATATGAGGCAAACGCTGCAGGGGCTCCGGGCTTTCGGGGGTCAGGCTGAAGGGGTTGTAAATGAACTCCTCTCGCGCCTGGGCCTCGTCAATCTTGGTGTTGTAACCGGCCAGATTACGTACCCCCAGCTTGCTCATCAGCTTGTAGCGGCGCTCCATCTCGGCCACGCACCAGTTCAGGCCATGTGCTGCCTGCTTCATGTCCGTGACGACCGGCGCAAGCAAGTGCGGAATGCCTTCATAGACCGACATCTCCAGCATCTTGGGATCGATCATCAGCAAACGCACATCCCGCGCTTCGGCCTTGTACAACAAGCTCAGGATCATGGCGTTGATACCCACCGATTTGCCTGAGCCCGTGGTGCCCGCCACCAGGACGTGGGGCATCTTTGCAAGGTCAGCCACCACCGGATTACCGATGATGTCCTTACCCAGCCCCATGGTGAGCATGGATTTGGCATCGTGATAGATCTGCGAGCCCAGAATTTCGCTCAGTCGTATCGACTGGCGTCGGGCGTTGGGCAACTCCAGCGCCATATAGTTCTTGCCGGGAATAGTCTCCACCACGCGGATGGACACCAGGCTCAGGCTGCGCGCCAGGTCTTTGGCCAAGCCCACAATTTGGGAACCCTTGACACCCGTGGCAGGCTCGATCTCGTAGCGAGTGATGACCGGCCCGGGCTGCGCCAGCACCACCCGCACCTCGACGCCGAAATCCTTGAGCTTTTTCTCGATCATGCGGCTGGTCATTTCCAGAGTGTCCGCAGACACGGTGACCTGCTGGGCCAGGGCTCCGTCCAACAAATCCACCTGGGGCAAGCGACTGTCGGGCATCTCGGTGAACAGGGGTTTCTGCCGCTCCTTGGCCACCCGTTCGCTCTTGGGCACCTCGACCAGCACAGGCTCGATCATCACAGCAACGGTGGGCTCCACGCGTGGCGCCGGGCGCTCGTCCAAAACCACCTCTTCGCGTTCCCGTGCGGCTTGCTGGCCCAGGGCCAGATCCTCGGCCACCTCGCGTTGCTCACGCCGGGTTTCAATCAGAGCGTCAATACGGCCACCCAATCGCTCAGCCACGTGACTCCAGGAAAACCTGAACACCATCGCTGCGCCCACTACCCCCAGGGCGATGGCGACCAGGCCCGAGCCGGTGAAACCCAGCCATTGGGCACTGAAGGGCCCCACAAAAAAACCTACGACTCCTCCGGCATGGCCTGGCAAATACCTTTCCAGGCTGTAGAGTCGGGTCCACTCCAGCGTGCTGCTGGCGAGGATCAGAAAAACAAGACCCAACCAGAATGACCAGACGGGCGATCCAGAGGCGTCGCCTCCCGAATCAGCTTCCACGGCGTTTTGGTCATGCAACCAGCGTACCAAGGCAGCAACCCAGGAACGAACCGCCACGGCCACGCACCACCACACTGAAAAGCCCAGGGAAAAATAACTGGCGTCGGCCAACCAGGCACCCAGGCGACCGGCACGGTTGTGCAACGTGCCGGACACCCCGGACGTCGTCCAACTGGCGTCCAGAGGTGAATACGTGATGAGAGACAAGAGCCACAAAACCAGCCCCGCAGCCCCCAGTAACAAACCGAGCTCGCCCGCAAAGCGATTCAAACCGGTGCGCGGGGGGGCTGGCACATTTTTAGGCGCACCTGTTCGGCTGCGCGCGTGCTGGAGCGTGTTGAGGGAATAGGTCATGGCTGGGCGTGAGGGCTTTCGTGCTTGATAGGCCATCCCTGCGCAAACAGTCTGGAATGGTCTGGCTTCTTACAATCACTCGTCACGCAAAATGTCCGTTTCATGGCGGGCTCAAGTGTAAGAGCCGATACTTCGGCCTTTGAATCAAACTGTACACGGCGCACGCCCACACTCCCCATCGAGGTTTATCAGATGTCTACAACGAAACACGCGAAAGTCATGATTTTGGGGTCCGGCCCCGCAGGTTACACCGCCGCCATCTACGCTGCCCGCGCCAATTTGCAACCTGTTTTGATCACCGGCATCGCCCAGGGTGGCCAACTGATGACCACCACCGAGGTGGATAACTGGCCGGCCGACGTGAATGGCGTGCAAGGCCCAGAACTGATGCAGCGTTTTCAGGAGCACGCAGAGCGCTTCAAGACAGAAATTATTTTTGATCACGTCAGCTCCGTTGATTTTTCCAAGCGACCTTTCACCCTCAAGGGCGACTCGGGTAAATACACCTGCGACTCACTGATCATTGCCACCGGCGCCTCCGCCAAATACCTGGGCTTGCCCTCCGAGAGCAGTTTCATGGGCCGTGGGGTGTCGGGCTGCGCCACCTGCGACGGCTTCTTTTACCGGGACCAAGTGTGCTGCGTTGTCGGTGGTGGAAATACAGCCGTTGAAGAAGCACTGTATTTGTCCAACATCGCCCAAAAGGTATATCTGATACACCGTCGCGACAAGTTCAAGGCCGAACCCATCCTGGTGGACAAGCTGATGGACAAGGTTGCTGCCGGCAAGATTGAACTCAAGACCTTCAAGACCCTGGATGAAGTTCTCGGCGACGCCAGCGGCGTGACTGGGGTTCGACTCAAAAGCACTGCCGACGGCAGCACCGAAGACCTGGAGCTGAAGGGTTGCTTTATTGCGATTGGCCACGCTCCCAACACCGAGATTTTCCAGGGACAACTGCAGCTGGAAGGCGGCTACATCGTCACCCAAGGCGGCCTGAAAGGCTTTGCGACCATGACGAGCGTGCCGGGCGTGTTTGCAGCTGGCGATGTGCAAGACCATGTCTATCGCCAGGCCATCACCAGTGCCGGCACGGGTTGCATGGCCGCACTGGATGCCCAGCGTTTTCTGGAACAGGAAGGCGACTGATCGGGGCTCACAAGCATGGCACCTCATAAGTGCCATGGAGACAGCGATATAATCGTGGGCTTTGCTGAGTTCAGACAGCTTCGCCTCGAAGGTAAGTCTATTCATGCAAACGGGTTACCGCCACCCGATTTTTGGCGAGGTGAGGCTGGTGATCAACGCTTGCACATGTCGGTGCAATGATTGAGCCCCAGCTGTATTAGAAGTATCGGAGTGTCCTGATGGCACGCGTATGCGAAGTAACGGGCAAAGGCCCTATGGTGGGCAACAATGTTTCCCACGCCAACAACAAAACCAAGCGCCGGTTCCTGCCGAACCTGCAATACCGCCGTTTCTGGGTCGAAACAGAGAACCGTTGGGTGCGTTTGCGCGTATCCAGCGCTGCCCTGCGCCTGATCGACAAAAACGGTATTGATTCTGTGCTCGCGGACCTGCGTGCACGTGGCCAGGCATAAGGAGCAGCACCATGGCAACCAAAGGCGGACGCGAAAAAATCAAGCTGGAATCCACGGCTGGCACAGGTCACTTCTACACGACCAGCAAGAACAAAAAAACCATGCCCGAGAAAATGTTGATCAAGAAGTTTGATCCTGTTGCTCGCAAGCATGTGGACTACAAGGAAATGAAACTGAAGTAATTCGGTTTTTATCCTGCAAAAAGCCCGCTCTGCGGGCTTTTTTACGTCCATGAAAAACAGGATTCAAATTCGTCAGGTCGTCGACGGCAACCGCAGCTTCATCGACATGCCGGACAGCCCCGACAACCCCTGCACCGCCTG
>JBEEJZ010000176.1:0-2870 GCA_041168905.1 Pseudomonadota bacterium
TGCGAGGTTCTCAGGCCACCGATCACTTCCACTACTTTCATGAGCGGAACCGGGTTGAAAAAATGAAAGCCCGCGAAACGCTCTGGGTGTTGGAGGCCGGCGGCAATCGCTGTGATCGATAGGGAGGACGTGTTCGATGCCAGAACGGCAGACGCACTAACGACGCCTTCCAGTTCACCAAATAGCTTGGTTTTCACATCCAACCGCTCCACGATGGCTTCTACGATGAGGTCGCAATCCGACAAATCTGCCAGTTGGGAACCCAGACGCACACGGCCCAAAAAGGCTTGGGCATCCGCTTCGCTGATGCGCTGCTTTTTGACCATGCTTTGCCATTGGGTTTGAAGCTGGGTTTGTGCTGTGACAGCAGCTTGCATATTGGTGTCAAACAAAATGACTTGGCTTCCTGCTTGCGCAGCGATCTGGGCGATGCCCCGGCCCATAGCGCCTGTGCCAATGATGCCTATTTGGGAGTATTGGAGTTTCATGCGTTGATTATCGTCAAAACAACAGTTATGCAGCCCGTCTCGTAGAGGCAAGAGTGTGTGCGAAAATGTTTCATAGTAATGAAGATATTTCCTTCCCCCGCAAGTTTGGTTTTGCCTTTGGTGCTGTTTTGCAGCATTTCGGAGGGCAATGCATTGACATTGGGCCGTGCGCGTGGTTCCGCGCTATTGGGGCAAGGTCTGGATATTACGGTCGTTGCCCAGTTCAGTCCTGAGGAAGAAGCGAGCAGCTCTTGCTTTGAGGCCGAAGTTTTCTACGGGGATTCTCGGCAAGAGTCAGGCAAGGTTTCCGTCAAAGTGCAGCCCTTGGACGGATCACAGTCCCTTTCCTTGCGTATTCAATCCGAAGCCAAAGTGGATGAGCCGGTTGTGACGGTTTATCTCAAAGCAAACTGCAACCAAAAGACATCCAGAAAATATGTTTTATTGGCAGATTTGCCAAGTGACCCGGCCGCAGCTATCGCGTCCGTCAGAGCGCCCAGTGTGCTTTCCAGCGCTCCTGTTACCAGGGGAGATGCGTCGAGCGGTGCAGCCAATTCATCCACCATGGGTTCGGCGGGTGAAATTGCAGGTGGGCAAATGCAGCCTGTTGCAAAGTCGTCTGGCAATAAAGCTAAAAGTCGATCAGCGTCAGCCAATACCTCCAGCGGTGCTTCCAAGGCCAGAGACGGCACCGTCAGCCTGAAAACATCCAAGCGCTCTCGGCTGAAGTTGACGCCCATGGATGGGTTGACTGATCACGATCCCGTTCTCAAGTCCACGGCAGAGTTGCTCACATCGCCAGTGGAAGATTTGCAAAAGCGTATTGAGGCCTTGGCGACTTGGCGTGCGCTGAATGCAAGCGCGCAAGATGTTTTGCGTGACGAGGCAAGAATGCAGTCGTTGGAAAGCGGCTTGAAAAACCTGACAGACGTCACGGCCAAAAATCGCCAATCGTTGGAAGAGGTCGGAAATCGACTGGCGGAAGCAGAGGCCCAGCGGTACGCAAACCCCGTCGTGTATGGCTTGATTGCAGCATTGTTGGCTTGTTTTGCTGGTCTCGCTTTTCTTTGGAATCGACGCCCTGGAGCGGTTGAGCGTGCTCCATGGTGGGGTGCGGACTCTGCGCAAGAATCCCTGTATGAGCCCAATGCGGCAAAGCAGGGCTCGATCCCAAAAGTGGCTGCTTTTGGTGATGGGGGTGCGATCGCGCACGAGGTATCGCTGCCAACGCCCCCCGTATTGGGCAACCCGTTGTCGGTCCAATCTGTTGATATTGATCTGGAACTGGGTGAAGAGCTCGACGCGGCCGATACCGCTGACACGCAGTTGCCAAGCTCAAGCCTTTCCTCGGCCTTTTCAAGAGATTCTGATTACACCTCTGTAAATCGCCGGGACTTTAGCCACAGCATTTCTGGTGCGCTCCGTTCAGTGAACACCAAGGAAATGCTGGACATTCGCCAGCAGGCAGAGTTTTTTATGGCGCTGGGGCGGCATGACGAGGCTGTCGCTGTTTTGGAGTCCGGAATTGCCAATGGTGCCAATGCAAATCCATTGGTGTATCTTGATCTGCTCAAGCTATTTCATACCCTGAGTAGAAAGAGCGACTTTGACAAGTACCGTGAGCAGTTCAACAAGCTGTTCACCGGTTTGGTGCCGGTCTATACCAGTTTCCATTTGGGTGGAAATGCGCTTGAAGCCTACCCACAAGTGTGTACACAGATTGCAGAAATGTGGCCTTCACCAAGCCAAACCATCGAATACATAGAATTTTGCCTTGTGCGCACGGCTTCAGATGCGCCGGACCAGGGGTTCGATTTGGAGGCTTACCGCGAATTGCTTTTGCTTGATGCAATTGCAAAGCAGTTAGAGGCACCCAACGTGACAACTGTCGCGCCTTTTAGTACCTCGGGTGCGCCGGCTGCTATGGCTGACAGCGTGTCCGACAATGGCCCCAACAGGTTTGGAACGCCCAGTACCGTGCCCGTGCCCGTTGCGGTGTCTCCAATGGCTGCGGCAAGCCCAGCGGATAGTGTGGATTTGGATTTGTCTGAACTGGGCGGAAATCTCATTGATTTCGATATTTCCAACTACGAAAAATCGGCGGCCGATGATGCCGCCGATTCCATCCCCAATTTCAATGTCGGCGCTAGCGACGAACCTGCAGGGCGCCCGGGTTAATGATGTTGGTGGGCGTACCTTTGATGAAGTTAATTACATTGTCAAAGGCAGCACCAAAATACATTTCATAGCTGTTTTGCTCCACATAGCCGATATGTGGTGTGCAAATGCAGTTCTCCAGACGCAGCAAGGCATGGCCCTGCAAAATGGGTTCTGTTTCAAAGACGTCAACGGCCGCCATCCCTGGCCGGCCACGATTCAATC
>JBEEJZ010000177.1:0-3662 GCA_041168905.1 Pseudomonadota bacterium
CTTCGGGGATTACCGGGCCGATTACAGATCGGGTGTGGTGGCCTCCACGTTTGCCAATGCCCACCGAGCCAAGGATGCAGGGGCATTCAAGCCTGAGGACTTCATGCCATTCCTCGAAAAGCCGAAACCCCACCAACCTCAAGATGAAACCCAGCTCAATGTGGCCCGATTTAAGGCCATGTTCGCGCACAAAGTTCGCGCATAAGGTAGGCAAGCAACATGGCTGATATCGGCTCTCTGGTGATCAAACTCGCAGCGGAAACGGCCGATTTCCGGGAGGATTTGGGCAAGAGTGCGCTGCTTTTGGAGCGTCACGCTGAATCCATGCGTGGCTCCCTTGAGAAAGTCGCAGAAGTCGCCAAAACCACCTTTGCCATCGCCATTGGCGTGGAATCGGTGGGCGCGCTCAAAGAGCTGGTCATGCACACGCTGGAAACGGTGGCCGCTCTGCAGGATCTGGCCGAGCAGACCGGGGCGAGCGCCACGGCCCTGTCCGGTTTTGCACCGGTGGCCACCATCTCTGGTGTGGCCATGGAGCAGATCGGGGTGGGCCTGACCAAGCTCTCCAAGGGGCTGGCAGGAGTCGATGATGAAACCAAGGGCGCCTCGCAGGCCCTGCAGTTTCTGGGTATCAAGGCCAAGGATGCGGGTGGAAACCTGCGCGATCCTGCCGAGGTCATGAACGACATTGCCCTGAAACTGTCCAACTTTGAGGACGGGGCGGGCAAGACGGCCATTGCGCTTGAACTGTTCGGCAAGTCCGGTGCTGGCTTGCTGCCTTTCCTCAAGGACCTGGCTGCCAACCAGGACCTGAATATCCGGCTCACTGAGGCCGAGATCGAGTCGGCCGAAAAAGCCTCCAAGGCACTGGGCCGTATGCGGGCCGAGCACAACTTTGTGGCACAGACCATCGTGACGGCGGCACTGCCTGCCCTTGAAGAGTTAGTCAGTGAGCTCAAAGCTGTGATGCTGGGCACGCATAACACGGCCGATGCCATGGTCAAGCTGCGGGATGACGGCACGCTTAAGACCTGGGCTCAAGATGCGGCCTATGGCATGGCTGTCGTGATCGATGCGCTGCGTGCCGTGATTCAGATGACCAAAGCGGTCACTGGCAGTTTTGAGGCGGTATGGGCCGACATCGAATTGCTAGGCACGTTCCTCGCTGCTGGCAAAGGGCTAAACCCGTTTTCCGAAGAGAACCAGGCCACCCTCAAGACCGCACTGGAAAAACGAAATGCGATTGTCGAGAAGGCCAACCAGACCTATGTCGACCTGTGGAAGATGCCCTTGCTCGCTGATGCGGTCAAGGAACGGTTCGATGCCATCAACCGAGGTGAGACCGAGGCGGCAGGCGAGGCGGCCAAGCCCAAGCTGAACTACAACTCGGCCACGGGCGCACTTACTGCTGCGGCCATGGCCAAGATCGAGAGCGACATCAAGCAGCTGCAAGGGCTGACTGATGTAGAGACAGGACTCCTCAAGGACCGGCAAAAGATCATCGACCTGTACGAGGGGCAGGGTTACATCAGCTACAAGGAAGCCAGTGAAGCTCGCCTGAACGCTCAGCAGGAATTCACGGACCGTCTGGGAGAGCTGTATGCGCAGGAGGAGTCGATCCTCAGACGTGGCTTGGCAACAGTTGCCAAGACCACCCAGGACAAACTCAAACTTCAGGACAAGCTCTCGGAGATCACCCTGCGCCGAGAAAAGCTCGAGCGCGAGGCTCAGCAGTCCAACCTCGAGCGCGAAATCAAGCTTCCCGGCGAAACGCTCAAGGACCTGCAAGAGCAGGTGGCCAGAAGCCAGGGCCAGTTGCGCTCGACCGAAGAGCAGATCAAGGTCCTGCGCGAGACGGGCTCGATCAGCGAGATCGACGCATTGCGCCGTCTGTCGGCTGCACGAAAATCCAGTGCAGACGAGCTGGCCGACTTTGCGGCCAAGGCCCGGGAAATGGTGGAAGCCACCCCCGGCAATGACAAGTTGGCCGAGTCGTTTCGCCGGATTGAAGAGGCTGCCCGCCAGGCGGCCGATGGCGCAAAGCTCCTGGGCCAACGGGCGCTGGAGTTGTCAGACCCAGGCGCTGGGTTTGCCAAAGCGCTGCGCACCCTGGGTGAAGAAACCGAGCAGGTGGGCAAGCAAATGGAGTCGGTGACCACCAAGGCGTTCAACGGCATGACGGATGCGCTCACCAATTTCGTGATGACAGGCAAGCTCGACTTCAAGTCGCTGGCCACCTCCATCATCTCGGACCTGATTCGCATCCAGATCCAGCGCGCGGTCACCCTTCCTATGGCCAAGGCGCTGGGCAGTCTGTTTGGATTTGCCGATGGCGGGGTAATGACTTCTTCGGGCCCTTTGCCGCTGCGCGCGTATGCCAGTGGCGGTGTGGCCACCACGCCTCAGTTGGCGGTCTTTGGCGAGGGCTCCATGGCCGAAGCTTATGTGCCGCTGCCAGATGGCCGCTCGATCCCCGTGACCATGAACCAATCCTCATCCGGAGGCGGGGACGTTTTCAATATCTCGGTCAACGTAGCCGAGGGTGGGGTGACCAGCAGCGCAGGGGAGGGCAAAGACCTGGGGCGGGCGATTTCCAGCGCGGTGCGCCAGGAGCTGCTCAACCAAAAGCGGGCCGGTGGACTGTTGGATCCGCGTCGGCAGTGATGTATTGAAGGATTCACATGGCGACATTCACATGGATCGCTTCGATCGGGGCATCCCTCACCCTCAAACCCAATGTCCGCAAGGTCTCCTTCGGCGACGGGTACGAGCAGCGCCTGGCCTTTGGCATCAACACCCAGCCTGAGGTCTGGTCGCTCGAATTTCGGGGCAAATCAACGACCGAGGCGGCGGCCATTGACAACTTCCTGCGTGCCCGTGGAGCGGTTCAGTCCTTTGACTGGACCACCCCGAGCGGCATTGCGGGCAAGTTCCTTTGCGAAGAGTGGAGCCGCACGGTGGAAGAACCCAATCTGGAAAACATCCGAGCCACGTTCAGGCAGGTGTTTGATCTCTCATGACAGCACAAGCCATCACTTCAGAAATTCAGCAACTTTCCCCGAGTGCTGTCATCGAGCTCTTCGTGATGGACCTGACCATCTTCAACGAAGGCGTAGTCCGCTTTCATGCGGGCACTAACGAACTGCGCCGTCAGGTGGTCTGGCAGGGCAACACCTATGAGCCGTTCCCCATCCAGGCTGAAGGCTTTGAGTTCAACGGCAACGGTCAGGTGCCGCGTCCCAAACTCAAGGTGGCCAACGTCACGGGCAGCATCACTGCGCTGATCCTCTCCTACCAAGACCTGGTGGGGGCACGGATCACGCGAAAGCGCACTCTGCTCATGTACCTTGATGCCTTGAATTTCGGCACTGGAAGCAACTCGACTGCGGATCCGACTGCTGAGTTTGCCGACGATGTGTATTTCATTGACCGCAAGTCACGAGAGACCCGCGATGTCGTCGAGTTCGAGTTGGCTGCCTCCTTTGACCTTGAAGGGGTGTCCTTGCCCAGGCGGCAGATTGTTCAAAACGTCTGCCCCTGGCGCTACCGGGGCTCGGAGTGCGGCTACACCGGAACGGCCTATTTCAATGGCAACGACGAGACGGTAACTGGCCGCACGCAGGATGTCTGCGGCAAACGACTGGTGTCCTGTCAGAAGCGCT
>JBEEJZ010000178.1:0-3170 GCA_041168905.1 Pseudomonadota bacterium
ACCGACCCCGTGTATGAAGGCATGATTGTCGGCATCCACAGCCGCGACAACGATCTCGTGGTGAATGCCACCCGTACCAAACAGTTGACCAACTTCCGTGTGTCCGGCAAGGAAGACGCCGTGAAAATCACGCCCCCGATTGAATTGACACTGGAGTACGGTGTTGAGTTCATCGAGGACGACGAACTGGTCGAGATCACGCCCAAGTCGGTGCGTCTGCGCAAGCGCTACCTGAAAGAGCACGAGCGCAAGCGCGCCGGTCGCTGAGCTTGAAGCTCTCGCACAACCAGGCCGTTGGCCTGATGGTGGTTGCGCCCCTGCTGTGGTCTACCGCAGGGGCAGTCACACGTCAACTAGAAGCTGCTCGCAGTTTTGAGGTGACGTTTTGGCGCAGTCTCTTCACGGTGCTGTCGCTGCTTTTCATCCTCCCGACGCTGCGGGGGCCATCGGTTTTCAGCGACATGCTTCACGGGAAACGGGGCCTTTGGCTTTCCGGCCTGTGTTGGGGTGTGATGTTCACGGCGTTCATGGTGGCACTCACCTTGACCACCGTCGCCAATGTGCTGGTCACCATGTCGATTGGCCCCTTGTTGACCGCGTTGGTGGCCCGAGTGGCTATCGGTCACAAAATTGCGTCACGCACCTGGGGCGCGATCGTCTTCGCAGGAGCAGGTATTGCCTGGATCTATGGCGGCCAAATGGGGCAGGGCCAGTGGTTAGGTACTCTGGTGGCCCTGTGCGTACCCATTGCAGCCGCAGTGAACTGGACGATCAGTCAGCATGCACACGAGCGTGGTGAGGATGTCGATCTGGTCCCTGCCGTCATGATCGGTGCCGTGGCTTCCACCCTGGTTACTCTGCCTTTGGCATTGCCCTTCCAGGCGACGCCGCACGATGTAGCGTGGCTTGCTGGACTGGGTCTGACTCAGTTGGCCATTCCGTGTGTCCTGGCCACCTTGGCTGCACGTGTGCTTAAAGCACCTGAAATCTCACTTTTGGGCTTGTTGGAAGTCATTTTTGGCATCTTGCTGGCTTGGCTGGTCGCCAGCGAAGCACCCGACTCACGTGTGCTGTCAGGAGGCGCGCTGGTCTTGAGTGCCCTGGTTGCCAACGAGATATTGGGCTGGCGAGCCCGCCAGGGCTAGGGCATTCAGCGTTGCCGTGACTTCATGGCGCGCTCGACTTCGCGTTTGCCTTCACGGTCCTTGATCGTGTCGCGTTTGTCGTGCTCGGCCTTGCCCTTGGCCAGCGCAATCTCGCATTTGATCCGCCCGTTTTTCCAGTGCAGGTTCAAGGGCACCAAGGTGTAGCCCTTTTGCTCCACCTTGCCTATCAAGCGCTTGATTTCTTCCCTGTGCAACAACAGCTTCTTCGTGCGCACATGGTCCGGGTTGATGTGAGTCGATGCCGTGTTCAAGGGATTGACCTGTAGGCCAATCACAAACAGTTCGCCTTCACGGATCACAACATAGCCATCGGTCAGCTGCACCTTGCCTTCGCGCACGGACTTCACCTCCCAGCCTTCCAGCACCAGGCCCGCCTCAAAGCGCTCCTCAAAAAAGTAGTTGTAGGCGGCCTTCTTGTTTTCGGCTATGCGCGTGTTCTTGGCGGCGTCGGGTTTCTTTTTGGACATGAAGGACAGATGGGGTGGCAAAAGTCGCGCACAAGGCTTGAATACAATTCTGCGCAACCTGCCATTCTATGAAAACCGTCCACAAGTCTGTCTTGATCTGGTACAGCCCGCATGAGATGTATGCGTTGGTGACTGACGTGGCGGGCTACCCGCAGTTTCTCCCTTGGTGTGACCGTTCCCGAGTGGTGTCCCGTGACGCCTCCGGCATGACAGCTGAGGTGGGTATCGCTTTCAGCGGCATTCGACAGTCTTTCACGACACGCAACGAACATGAGCTAGACCGCAAGGTGCGCATGAGCTTGGTCGATGGGCCTTTTTCCAAACTGGAAGGCGAATGGGAGTTTGCGCCTGTGGGGGAGGGTGATCAGCGCGCTTGTCGGGTCACCCTGACGCTGAACTACGGGTTCAGCAACAGCGTGCTTGCGCGTCTGGTCGGGCCAGTTTTTGACCGGATCGCTGCCAGCTTGGTGGACGCCTTTGTCCAGCGGGCCGAAAAAGTCTACGGCTAGCGGCTCATGATGCACATCAACCTGGTGTGGTCTCCTGCATGTCGGCAGGTGATCGAGATTGTCATGTCCTTGGTACCTGGTACGACCGTTGCCCAGGCCTTGTCCCAAAGCGAGGCCATCGAACTTTTGGCAAACGTGGACCCCGCTTCGATGGAAGTGGGAGTTTGGGGCCGCCGGGTAGAACGCCAACAGGTCCTGCAGGACGGAGACCGGCTGGAAATTTACCGCCCTCTCAAAGTGGACCCCAAAGTGGCTCGCCGCGAGCGGTTTTCCCGCCAGGGGGCCAAAACAACGGGCTTGTTTGCGAAGCGTCGTCCCGGCGCCAAGGCTGGCTATTGAGCTGATCCAGTGGGGCGACCGAGACCTGGCAGGGGCTGGGTACAATCTCCGGATTTGGACCTTTGACATGCGCCTCCTCGGCAAAGCGCTCACCTTCGACGATGTCTTGTTGGTGCCTGCGTACTCCCAAGTCCTTCCCAAGGACACTTCTCTCGCCACCCGTTTCACCCGCAACATTCATCTGAACCTGCCCCTGGTGTCGGCTGCCATGGATACGGTGACAGAAGCTCGCCTGGCCATTGCCATCGCGCAAGAGGGCGGTATCGGTATCGTTCACAAGAACCTGAGTGCTGCCGAGCAGGCTGCGCAGGTTGCCAAAGTGAAGCGCTACGAGTCCGGCGTGCTGCGTGACCCGGTTGTGATCACACCGGCCTACACGGTGCGTCAGGTCATGGAGTTGTCCAACCAGTTGGGCGTGTCGGGCTTTCCCGTTTGCGATGGCGGCAAGGTCGTCGGCATCGTGACAGGCCGTGACCTGCGCTTCGAAACACGGCTCGATATCCCCGTCAGCAACATCATGACACCCCGTGACCGTCTGGTGACTGTTGCAGACGGAACCACTATCGAACAAGCCAAGGTCCTGCTCAATCAGCACAAGATCGAGCGCCTGCTGGTGGTGAACGATGCTTTTGAGCTCAAGGGCTTGATCACGGTGAAAGACATCACCAAGCAGACCAGTTTCCCCAACG
>JBEEJZ010000179.1:0-25942 GCA_041168905.1 Pseudomonadota bacterium
CGCCCCATTCCACCAAAAAGCCAGTGCGAAAGTGAGCCCAAGTGGGCTCAAAATTGCCGCGGCCTATGTCATGAACAAAGCCTCCGATCAAAATCAGTAAATACAGCACAGCTGTGAAAAAAGCCCAAGGCAGAGCTGTCGCGTAGCACATGACAGAGACGCGCTTGGGTAGGGGCGTCGGCAGTCCGCCGTCTCCTTTGCCAGTCACTGTCACGTAGGAGGCGCGGCCCATCCAACGTTGCTGCAACCAAAATGCTCCCAACGTGAAAAATAGCAAAATCAGCGCCAAGGTAGCAGCGCGACCCGGGTCATTTTGAGCACCGGCCACCGCAAAAAATATTTTGGTCGATAGCACCTCAAAGTTGCCCCCCAGCACCAAGGGGTTACCAAAGTCGGCCAGGCTCTCGACGAAACCCAACAAACAGGTGTTGGCCACACCGGGTCGTAGCAGTGGCCAGGTCACGTTTTTGAAGGTATGCCAGTGATTGGCTCCCAGCGTTTGGGATGCCTCTTCCAGTGTGGGGCTCACGCCCTGTATCACGCCCAGCAAAATCATGAAAGCGAGTGGCGTTTGCGACAGTAGTTGCGATATCAAAACGCCTGGCAACCCATAAATCCAGCGAGAGGGTTCGATGCCCAAAAAAGAATCCAGCCAGACTGTCACCATGCCTGTACGTCCAAACAAGACCACCAGCGCCAAGGCGATGACGAATGGGGGCGTGATGATCGGCAGCACAGACATGACCTGCAAACTCTTGCGCCAGCGAAAACCCGATCGCAAGGCCAGCAAGGCAAAAGCCAACCCCAGCAGGGTACTCAACACCCCGGCCAGCACAGCCAGGAACAGGGAATTCCAGGCGACGCCACAAGCCGTGCCGCCCGCAACGCAGCCCAGACCCCAGATATCTATGGCGGTCAGGCGTTCCCAGACAAGAGACAGGTCCACCCCACCCTTGGGGCCACCTTCTGCTCCGGTAAAAGCTGCCATCAACACCCGGGCAACTGGAAAGAAAACAAACACGCCGACCAACAAGGCAATGGACCAGACCGAGCCAGCAACAAAACCATCACCTCGAAAATGCCCCCGGGCAGCGATGCCCTGAGAAAACAACACGATGAACACGGCGAGGGCGGTGTAGCCCCCCCAGCCCCAGCCAGGCTGGCCCTCAGTGACAGTACCAAACACCGAAAACCAGGGCCAATCCAATCCATTCATGCCGATCGCAAACCCCTGTAAAAGGATCCATACCCCGGCAGCGAGGGCACCCAAGGTCAGCAGCCGGCTGCGCCAGGCGGATGAACGATCAAATCCAACACCGGCAGCACTGACCGCCAAACATAACAAAGGTGGAGCCAACCACCACCGGCCACCACTGCTGGCCAGCGCAAGTGCAGAGCCCTCTATGCGCTCGCCGTACCACGGCATCAGGATCAGTGCCAAGGCCCCCAGCAAAAACAGGGCCGGTAGTGCCAGGTCAAAGCGGGCAAGTAAGGGCGCTGGAACGACCGGAACGTATTTCACAAACGGATCAAAAAATGACGGGGATAGGAAGTCAATCCGCAATCAATTTCATTTCGGCAGTACTTTGACCTCTTTGTCCCACTTGGCGAGCAGGCGTTTGCGCTCGGCTGAGGATCCATATTTCTTGAAGTCGTAATTGATCAGTTTGATGTCTTTGAGCTTGGGGGCTTCAGGCGGCGCAAATGCCGCCTTGTTGGAGGGCACCTGGAAGCTCTTGGCATTGGCTGCCAGCACCTGGATTTGAGCGCCTAATGCAAAGTCGTACCACTTTTTGGCATTTTCGAGGTTGCGCGCACCCTTAATGATGCTCATCGATCCAATCTCGTAGCCAGTGCCTTCACAAGGGGCAACCACTACCAAAGGAGCGCCACTGATGGCATGGGCAACGCCGTCGTGCATGAAGGTGATTCCCACCAGAGACTCACCGGTGGCCGCAGCGCGCGCAGGTGCAGCGCCAGACTTGGTGTACTGATTGACGTTTTTATGCAAGGCCTTCATGTAGTCGAATGCCTTGTCTTCGCCCATAAGCTGCACCATGGTGGCAAGCATGGCATAGGAGGTGCCCGAAGAATTGGGGTCTGCAACCTGAATTTCGCCCTTGAAAGCAGGCTTGGTCAGGTCGGCCCAGCACTTGGGTGCCGGTATGCCTTTTTTCTCAAGGGCAGGTTTGTTGTAGCTGAAACCCAGGGCTCCCGAGTAAATCCCGACAGTTCGGTAGCCTGAGTCCGCTGCCTGGCGCTGAGCCCAATCATGTTGTTCTGACAACTTGCTGGACTTGTAGACTTCAGTCAGTCCTTCCTCGGCGGCCTGCAGGTGCGGGTCACCCGTGCCGCCCCACCACACATCACCCTTGGGATTGGCAGATTCCGCCTTGATCTGAGCGTAAATCTCCCCGGCACTTTTGCGCGTCATGGACACTTTGATGCCCGTGGTTTTTTCAAAAACGGCGACCATGGGTCGGCACCACTCTTCCTGAACACCGCAGTACACGGTGAGTTGCCCCTGGGCCGAGGCAGCGCCTCCGAGGGTCATCAGCGCCACACCCAAAACGGCGGCGCCCGCCGCTTTCACTGTCATCACAGGTTGAGGGAATTTTTTCATTTTTTGTCTCCAACAATGAGTTTTTAGGATCGATCGTTTCCGTCGCCCGATCTGCTTTCGTGGCCCATCAGGCAGGCCAGTGCATCATATATTCCTGAGCTACTGGCAACCAACAAACCCCCTGAGTGAATACCCTTAGGTGTGAAGAATTCGTTGACGCGACCACCCGCCTCCGTGACCAGCAAAACGCCAGCGGCACAGTCCCAGGCGTTGATGTGAAGCTCGCCATACCCATCCACACGCCCGGCGGCGACGTCAGCCAGCCCAAGGGCACCAGAACCCCGGCGCACAAATGCAGCACCCGCCTTCATGAGGTTCTGCGCGGCCAGCAGGTAAAGCTCGTGGGGCCGACGGGTAGACCAACCCAGCTCAATCGTCGCGCCATCCATCGACACCGTGGATCGCGCACGCAGGGGTCGGCCATTCAAATAGGCACCTCCACCCACACTTGCGGTGTACATGCGCTGGTTGGGCGGATCGAACAGCACGCCAAGCACAGGTTTTCCGGCTTTCAAGTAGGCAATCGAAACACACCATCTCGGAATGTCTGCGGCGTAATTAGCCGTGCCGTCGATGGGGTCTACCAGCCAGAAATCCTGATCAGCCCCAATGTCACCCTGCCCACCCATTTCCTCGCCGACCACCAGGTCGCCAGGATAGGCCATGGCGACCTCGGCTCGGATATGCCGCTCCACCGCCAGATCAGCCTGCGTCAGCACATCATGCGCGCCCTTGGCACTCACAGCCAGCTGGGCGGACTCCCGGATAGCCAAGTCGCCACAGACGCGTGCCAGATTTTCAGCAAAGCGCAGCCGATCGGCTAAGTTTGGAGAGGATTGGCGGTGTGACATGGGCTGAATCCTCAGATTAAGGGTGTTGTCAACTGGAGGCGGGAATCTGACACATTGTGCATATCTCGGTCCACCGTAATCTCCCGATGTGTTCAAGCGGACTTCCACCCCGTCTGCAAACTTGCCTTTGCGGCGAATTTACCTTCTAATATCCGCATGAAAAGCGGAGAAAATCTCTATATCTGGCAAGCGCAGGACTGGCCCCGCTGGCGTTACGACCTTGCGGCACTGGCACAGCCAATCGCTAACGTCAGCCGCGCTCAAGGCTTGCTACTGGGTCGACTGGCCGATGTGGGCACCATCTTGCGTGATGAGGCCCGCCTCGCGGCATTGACCCTAGACGTGGTCAAGACCAGCGAAATCGAAGGCGACACGCTCAATATTCAATCGGTACGATCTTCCATTGCCCGGCGTCTTGGTGTGGACATCGGCGCCTTGGCGCCTGCCGATCGGCATGTAGAAGGTGTGGTGGAGATGGTGCTGGACGCCACCACCCGCTGCACCCAGCCATTGACCACCGAGCGGTTGTTCGGTTGGCATGCCGCGCTGTTTCCTACTGGCTACTCGGGTATGAGCAAGATTGCCGTAGGGCAGTGGCGTGATGATGCCAACGGCCCCATGCAGGTGGTTTCGGGTCCCATGCATGGGCAAAGGGTCCACTATGAGGCCCCGCCGGCACACTTGCTGGGCACGGAAGTGTTGCGTTTTTTGGACTGGGCCAACCAAGACACGGGAGAACCCGCGCTCCTCAAAGCCAGTTTGGCTCACTTGTGGCTCGTCACGCTCCACCCTTTTGATGATGGCAACGGGCGCATCGCTCGCGCCGTCGGCGATTTGTTTCTGGCCCGGGCCGACGGAAGCCCCCAAAGGTTCTACAGCCTGTCTGCGCAAATCCAGCGCGAGCGCAAGGACTATTACGAGGTGCTGGAACGCACACAGAAGGGCAGTCTGGACGTCACCGACTGGCTGACCTGGTTTCTGGGCACGTTGGAACTAGCCGTGAACAATGCCCAGACCACACTCGATGCCGTGCTGTTCAAAGCCCGTTTCTGGCAGCGCTGGGCAGGCACTTCATTGAACGAACGCCAAGTGAAGCTACTCAATCGCTTGCTGGATGGTTTTGAGGGCAAGCTCACCAGCAGCAAGTGGGCGGCCATAGGCAAATGTTCACCCGACACGGCCCTGCGTGACATCACGCAATTGTTGGGACTCGGCCTTCTTGAGAAGGCACCCGGCAGTGGACGAAGCACGAGCTATGTATTGAACGGCCCCAGGAATTGAAGATGCTCCTCACTCAGAGAAGATGGAGCCGTAGTTAGCAAAAGCCCGAACCGTCGCCAGTTCGGGCTTTTTTGGGGCAGAGGCTTGAGGTCTGCTTTACTTGCGTGCCGGCGGCAAATCCGTACAGCTGCCGTGCGCCACTTCAGCCGCCATGCCGATGCTCTCGCCCAGCGTGGGGTGCGGGTGGATGGTTTTGCCGATGTCTACGGCATCTGCTCCCATCTCAATGGCCAGGGCAATCTCGCCGATCATGTCGCCGGCGTGAGTACCGACCATGCCGCCACCCAGGATCTTGCCGTGGCCATGCGCTTCGGGCCTGTCGTCAAATAGCAGCTTGGTGAAACCTTCGTCGCGGCCATTGGCGATGGCGCGGCCTGAAGCTGTCCAGGGGAACAGGCCCTTCTTGACCTTGATACCCTGGGCCTTGGCCTGGTCCTCAGTCAGACCCACCCAGGCCACTTCGGGGTCGGTGTAGGCCACGCTGGGGATCACGCGGGCATTGAAGGCGGCAGCTGCCAGCTCCTTGTTGCCTTGGAGTTCGCCGGCGATCACTTCAGCTGCCACATGCGCTTCGTGCACCGCCTTGTGCGCCAGCATGGGCTGCCCCACCACGTCGCCGATGGCAAAGATGTGCGGCACATTGGTGCGCATCTGGATGTCGACGTTGATGAAGCCACGATCGGTCACCGCCACGCCAGCCTTGTCGGCGGCAATCTTCTTGCCGTTAGGTGTGCGGCCCACAGCCTGCAACACCAGATCGTAGGTGCCTTCGCTCTTGGTACCGTCCAGGCCTTCAAACTGCACCTTGATGCCTTCGGGGGTTGCCTGGGCGCCCACGGTCTTGGTCTTGAGCATGATGTTGTCAAAGCGCGGCGCGTTCATCTTTTGCCAGACCTTGACCAGATCCCGGTCTGCGCCCTGCATCAGGCCATCCATCATCTCGACCACATCCAGACGTGCGCCCAGCGTGCTGTACACCGTGCCCATTTCCAGACCGATGATGCCGCCACCGACGATGAGCATCTTTTTGGGAACTTCCTTGAGCGCGAGTGCGCCTGTGGAGTCGACCACGCGATCGTCGCTGGGCATGAAAGGCAGGCGCACGGCCTGGCTACCAGCGGCGATGATGCAGTTCTTGAATGCCACAACCTTCTTGGTGCCGGTTTTCTCCTGCCCGGTGCCGCTGGTTTCCTCGACTTCAACGTGGTTGGCACTCACAAAAGTGCCGTAGCCGCGCACGGTGGTGACCTTGCGCATCTTGGCCATGGCCGCCAAGCCACCGGTGAGTTTGCCGATGACTTTTTCCTTATGGCCACGCAGTTTGTCGATGTTCAAGGTGGGCGCGCCAAACTCCACACCCAGGTCACCCAGGTGACTGACTTCGTCCATGACGGCAGCCACATGCAACAGAGCCTTGGACGGGATGCAACCCACGTTCAGACACACGCCGCCCAAAGTGGCGTAGCGCTCGACGATCACGACCTTCAGGCCCAGGTCGGCGGCGCGAAACGCTGCCGAGTAACCCCCAGGGCCGGCGCCAAGCACCAGCACATCGCACTCGATGTCCGCGGTACCGCCGAAGCTCGAGGCGGTGGGCGCAGGTGCGGCCACCACCGCAGCGGGAGCCGCAGCTGCTGGCGCAGGAGCTCTTGCCTTTGCTGGCGCCGGCGCAGCAGCCTCACCGGCCGCTTCCAGCGTCAGAACCACCGAGCCTTGCTTGACTTTGTCGCCCAGCTTGACCTTGAGCTCTTTCACCACGCCAGCAGCGCTGGAAGGAATCTCCATGGAGGCCTTGTCGGACTCGACCGTGATCAGGCTTTGCTCGGCCTTGATGGTGTCGCCGGGTTTGACCAACAACTCGATCACTGCCACTTCGTCGAAGTCGCCGATGTCAGGAACTTGAATGTCTATCAGTGCCATGAATGTCTCCGATTAGAGCAACACACGGCGGAAGTCGCCGAGGATCTGGCCCAGATAAGCGTTGAAACGAGCAGCGGCAGCGCCGTCGATTACGCGGTGGTCCCAGGTCAGGCTCAGCGGCAACATCAGGCGCGGCTGGAATGCCTTGCCGTCCCACTTGGGCTCGATCTGGCTCTTGCACACGCCCAGAATCGCCACTTCAGGCGCATTGATGATGGGCGTGAAGTAACGACCACCGATGCCACCCAGGCTGGAGATGGTGAAGCTCGCGCCGCTCATGTCGGCGGGGCCCAACTTGCCATCACGCGCCTTCTTGGCGAGCTCACCCATTTCCTGACTGATCTGAAGCACACCTTTTTTGTCAGCATCCTTGATCACGGGGACCACCAGACCGTTGGGCGTGTCGGCAGCAAAGCCGATGTGGAAATATTGCTTGTAGACCAGTGCATCGCCGTCCAGCGAGCTGTTGAACTCGGGGAACTTTTTCAGCGCAGCCACGCAGGCTTTGATGAGGAAAGCCAGCATGGTGACCTTGACGCCGCTCTTCTCGTTTTCCTTGTTGGTGGAGACGCGGAAGGCTTCGAGGTCGGTGATATCGGCATCGTCGTGGTTGGTGACCGCCGGGATCATGACCGCATTGCGCAACAGGTTGGCACCGCTGATCTTCTTGATACGGCCCATTTCCTTGCGTTCGATGGGACCGAACTTGGCAAAGTCGACCTTGGGCCAAGGGATCAGGCCCAGCTCGGAACCACCACCGCCCGTGGCGGCAGGTGCCTTGGCAGCCTGCGCCTTGGTCTGGGTGGCGCCGGTCATCACCGACTTGGTGAAGTTCTGAATGTCGGCTGCCGTGATGCGACCTTTGAGGCCTGAGCCCTTGAGCTCTTCCAGGGGCACACCCAATTCGCGAGCGAACTTGCGCACTGAAGGGGATGCGTGAGGCAAACCGACCGGGGCGACTGTCGGGTTATGCGCCGGTACGGGAGCAGCCACTGCAACCGACGCGCTGGCTGCAGCAGGCGCGGCGGCGGCACTGGGAGCAGGAACTGGTGCGGCGGCACTGGCCACAGCGGGCACTGCCACAGATGAGCCACCGGCACCTTCAAGCATCGCAATCAGGTCGCCAATGTTGACCGTATCGCCCAACTTGACCTTCAGTTCTTTCAGCACGCCGGCGTGACTGGAAGGAATTTCCATGGAGGCCTTGTCGGACTCGACGGTGATCAAAGACTGTTCGACCTTGATGGCATCTCCCACCTTGACTAGCACTTCAATGACGGCAACGTCTTTGAAGTCACCAATGTCGGGCACGCGAATCTCGATGGGGCCGGAGGCGGTAGGGGTAGCGGCGGTGGGCGCAACAGCGGCGGGCGCAGCCGCCACCGGTGCGGGCGCAGCAACGGCTGCAGCCACAGGGGCTGCGGCAGGTGCTGATTCAGATGCGGCGCCTGCTGCTTCCAGAACCAGTACTACGCTGCCTTGCTTGACCTTGTCACCCAGCTTGACGCGCAACTCCTTCACCACACCGGCCGTGCTGGAGGGGATTTCCATGGAGGCCTTGTCGGACTCGACGGTGATCAGCGACTGCTCGGCTTTCACGGTGTCGCCGGGTTTCACCAGCAACTCGATCACAGCCACTTCATCAAAGTCCCCAATATCGGGGACCTGTACTTCTACCATTGCCATAAATGTCTCCAAATCTGTTCAGATGAGCACAGTGCAGGGGCGCGCCCTGCACTGTGCCGCCAAGTGGTTGATCAAGCGTACAGGGGGTTGACCTTGTCGGCATTGATGCCGTACTTGGCAATGGCCTCAGCCACCTTGGCCGCGGGCAGTTTGCCGTCTTCGCTCAGAGCCTTGAGCGCTGCCACCACGATGTAGTGGCGGTTCACCTCGAAGTGCTCACGCAACTTGCTACGGAAGTCGGAGCGGCCAAAACCATCGGTACCCAACACCTTGTAGGTGCGGCCCTGTGGCACGAAGGGACGAATCTGCTCAGCGTAGGCCTTCATGTAGTCGGTCGATGCCACCACGGGGCCAGTGGAATTGCCCAATTGCTGCGCCACGAACGACACGCGCGGCGTCGCGGTGGGGTGCAGCAGGTTGTAGCGCTCGGCATCCTGACCGTCACGGGTCAACTCGTTGAAGCTGGGGCAGCTCCAGACGTCGGCAGCAATGCCCCAGTCTTTTGCCAGCAAGTCCTGCGCGGCGATCGACTCGCGCAAGATGGTGCCCGAACCCAGCAACTGCACGCGTTGATCTCCGGCTGCACCGGGCTTGCACAGGTACATGCCCTTCAGAATTTGCTCTTCGGTGCCGGCGGTCAGGCCTGGCATGGCGTAGTTCTCGTTCAACAACGTGAGGTAATAGAAGACGTTGTCCTGCTTCTCCACCATGCGCTTGAGGCCGTGATGCAGGATCACGCCCACCTCATGTGCAAACGTGGGGTCGTAAGAGATGCAGTTCGGGATGGTGTTGGCCATGATGTGGCTATGGCCATCTTCATGTTGCAGACCTTCGCCGTTCAAGGTGGTACGGCCCGAGGTGCCGCCCAGCAGGAAGCCACGCGCCTGCATGTCGCCAGCGGCCCAAGCCAAATCGCCAATGCGCTGGAAGCCAAACATCGAGTAATACACATAGAACGGCACCATGATGCGGTTACTCGTGCTATAGCTGGTAGCGGCGGCAATCCAGCTGCTCATGCCGCCGGCTTCATTAATGCCTTCTTGCAGGATCTGCCCGGCCTTGTCTTCCTTGTAGTACATGACCTGGTCTTTATCGACCGGGGTGTACTGCTGCCCTGCTGGGTTGTAGATACCGATCTGGCGGAACAGGCCTTCCATACCAAAGGTACGTGCCTCGTCCACCAAAATGGGCACCACGCGTGGGCCCAGCGCCTGGTCGCGCAACAACTGGGTCAAGAAGCGCACATAGGCCTGGGTGGTCGAAATTTCGCGACCCTCGGCAGTGGGCTCGATCACGCTCTTGAAGGTTTCCAGGGCGGGCACCGTGAAGCTCTCTTCGGCCTTGGTGCGACGATGGGGCAAGTAGCCACCCAAGGCCTGACGGCGCTCGTGCAGGTACTTCATTTCGGGGGTGTCATCCGCCGGCTTGTAGAACGGGATCTTCGACAGCTCGCTGTCAGGAATCGGGATATTGAAGCGATCGCGGATGTACTTGATGTCCTCGTCGGTCAGCTTCTTGGTCTGGTGAACGTTGTTCTTGCCTTCGCCCGCCTTGCCCATGCCAAAACCCTTGACGGTCTTGATCAGCAGCACGGTGGGTTGACCCTTGTGATTGACGGCCTTGTGGTAGGCGGCATACACCTTTTGCGGGTCGTGGCCACCGCGCTTGAGGTTCCAGATGTCGTCGTCGCTCATCTTGGACACCATCTCCAGCGTGCGGGGGTCCTTGCCGAAGAAGTTCTTGCGCACAAAGGCACCATCGTTGGCCTTGAACGACTGATAGTCACCGTCGAGCGTGTCCATCATCACCTTCTTCAGTGCACCGTCCTTGTCGCGGGCCAGCAGGGGATCCCACTCGCTGCCCCACAACAGCTTGATGACGTTCCAGCCAGCACCGCGGAACTCGCCTTCGAGCTCCTGAATGATCTTGCCGTTGCCACGCACCGGGCCGTCCAGACGCTGCAAGTTGCAGTTGATCACGAAGATCAGGTTGTCCAGGCCCTCGCGGGCAGCCAAACCAATGGCGCCCAGAGATTCGGGCTCATCCATTTCGCCGTCACCACAAAACACCCAGACCTTGCGGTTTTCAGTGTTGGCAATGCCACGGGCGTGCAGGTACTTGAGAAAACGGGCCTGGTAGATGGCCATCAGCGGGCCCAGTCCCATGGACACCGTGGGGAACTGCCAGAACTCGGGCATCAACTTGGGGTGCGGGTAGCTCGACAGGCCCTTGCCATCCACCTCCTGGCGGAAGTTGAGGAGTTGCTCTTCCGTCAGACGACCTTCCAGGTAAGCGCGGGCATAGACGCCTGGTGATACGTGACCCTGGATATACAGGCAGTCACCGCCGTGGTTTTCGCTCTCGGCGTGCCAGAAATGGTTGAAGCCAGCGCCAAACATGTGGGCCAGCGAAGCGAACGAGCCAATGTGCCCGCCGAGGTCACCACCGTCTTCAGGGTTGTGGCGGTTGGCCTTGACCACCATGGCCATGGCGTTCCAGCGCATGTAGGCACGCAGACGCTCTTCAATTTCAATATTGCCGGGGCAGCGCTCCTCCTGGTCCTTCTCGATGGTATTCACATAGCCAGTCGTCGCAGAAAAGGGCATATCAATGCTTTGCTGGCGTGCGTGCTCAAGCAATTGCTCCAGCAAGAAGTGGGCGCGCTCGGGCCCTTCGCTCTGGATGACCGCACTCAAAGCGTCCATCCACTCTCGCGTTTCCTGGGAGTCTGCATCGACGGGTATGGAACCAAAAAGGTTCGCGGGAACTGCTGACATGTCTGCCTCCTGTTGTTGGTGAATCAATATTAAACCGTCTCAGATTGTCACATATTTTTTCAATATTTCAAATAGCGCTTTTTGATACCATATTATGAAATTAGTTGAGGGTAATCAAGGGGCGAGCTTGAGGACGGCCAAATTCCCTGCCCTACACTGCCCAGATGTCGCAAACGCTGCCCCTGATAGATCTGGTGAATGAGCGCACGGTGGTCCACCGCATCAAACGTTGGTGGCTGCATTTGCCATCGCACAGGCAAGACCGGTTTGCCATGCTGGCGCCCGTGCTGGCGGTTTTGCTGTTCCTGGCGGCCATTGTTTCTGCCTTGAGTTATTTGCGACTAGAGGAGATGGACCGGGAACAAGAGGCGGTGCGCCGGGATGTCGAATACACGCAGCAGCGTCTGCGCCTGCGCCTGCTGGAGCGACAAGAGGTGCTCATGAAGCTGGCTCGCGACGTTTCCAACCGGGAACTGGAGGCGGAGGGATTCAGGGATCGGGCCGAAGAAATGGTGAGCCTGTACCCCGAGCTCGAGCGCATCAGCTGGGTCAACGACCGACGCCGAGTCAGAGCCAGTGTAGAGACGGCCAATCAACCCGCCAGCCAGGCTCGCGCCACAGGGGACTTCATCAAGTCCCCGGACACCCTGGCGACCCTGGCCCTCACACAGGACTTGCGCCAGCCCGTGTATGCACAGCAGCCTGCCACCACTGATGCAGCGCCCATGCTGCAATTGCACATTCCACTCACCGACAAGGGACGGTTCGCCGGCGTCGTGTTGGCGGAATACTCGGTAGACGGGCTTTACCGCTACGGTGTGCCAAATGAAGTGGCAGCGCGTTATGCAGTCTCGATGCACGATGCGGCCGGCAACCGCCTGGCTGGAGCTGTTCTCCCCAACCGGGGACCCGGGCATCGGCAACTGCCCTGGGCATCCAACGCCAATGCCTACGAAGTACCGGTCTCTCCCGTCGGAAACGGACTGGTGATTCGGGCCCAGCCCTACCGCACCTCTCTGGGCTTCGTGGGTAGCGGTCTTTTTTGGCTGGTCACTGCACTCAGTGCCATGACGGCCTGGATGCTGATTGGCAACTGGCGTCACATGCGACGGCGCATGCGAGCACAGCAGGAACTCATCTCCGAGACCAATTTTCGCCGGGCAATGGAAAACTCCATGCTGACCGGCATGCGTGCAATGGACCTGAAAGGCCGCATCACCTATGTCAATGCTGCTTTTTGCAAGATGACAGGCTGGAGCGAAGTGGACCTGGTCGGGAAGACTGCACCGTTTCCTTATTGGCCAGACGCCGACCGGGAAACCTTGACTGCGGCTTTGCAAGATGAAATCAGCGGCAAAACCACGGTGGGCGGTATTCAGGTTCGGGTGAAACGCAAGGACGGCGTCATGTTTGAGGCCCGTCTGTATGTGTCGCCGCTGATCGATGCGGTGGGCAAACACACCGGCTGGATGACCTCGATGACCGACATCACCGAGCCCAATCGAATTCGGGAACAGCTCTCTGCGTCCTACGAGCGCTTCACAACCGTGCTGGAAGCCCTGGACGCTTCCATTTCGGTCGCGCCGTTGGGCAATGAGGAAATCCTTTTTGCCAACAAGCTTTATCGCCAGTGGTTCGGCACCGAACCTACCGGTCATCTGCAGCTGATGGCGCAATCGGGGCTGTACCAGCGCAAGGCATCCGACGAAATTGGCGATACCGTCGACAGCTATGCGGGTATGCCGATGGGCTCGCTGCAAGAGGCGGAAACCGAAAGCGCCGAAATTTATCTGACCCACCTGGGCAAGTGGCTGGAGGTCCGCACCCGCTACCTGAGCTGGGTGGATGGACGCCTCGCCCAGATGGTGATTGCCACCGACATTACCGCCCGTCGCCTGGCCGAAGAACGAGAAGCGGCGCAGGCCGAGCGTGCACAAAACGCAAGCCGTTTGATCACCATGGGTGAAATGGCGTCCAGCGTAGCCCATGAATTGAACCAGCCGCTGACCGCCATCAACAACTACTGCAACGGCATGGTGTCGCGAATCCGGGCGCGCCAGATCAAGGAAGAAGACCTGCTGTCCGCGTTGGAAAAAACGGCCCGCCAAGCCCACCGGGCCGGGCAGATCATTCAGCGCATCCGCTCCTTTGTGAAACGCAGCGAACCCAACCGCACCTTGTCTGATATCCATGACATCGTCAACGAGGCCGTGGAGTTGGCAGACATCGAAATGCGACGGCGAAATGTGCGCCTGGTTCATCACGTGGCCGAAGGTCTGGCTCCACTCATGGTGGACCCCATCCTGATTGAGCAGGTGTTGGTGAACCTTCTGAAAAACGGAGCGGAGTCCGTCGATTCTGCGGATCGCCCCTCGGGCTCGCGCGAGGTTGAACTGCTGGTGGCGCCCCGACTGGAAGACGGCCAGGCCGTCGTTGCCTTCTGCGTTCAGGACACCGGAAAGGGCATCACGCCAGAGGTGATGGAGCGGCTCTATGAGGCATTTTTCTCGACCAAGGTCAACGGCATGGGTATCGGCCTGAGCCTGTGCAGGTCGATCATCGAAAGTCACCAAGGGCGTATGACAGCGGAGAACATCTACAATGCCGGCCTCGTCGAAGGCTGCCGCTTTACGTTCTGGTTGCCGCAGGACACTGAGCCTGCAGCTACCGGAGATCAGGGACCCCAACGACTTATCCCAGGTTAAAGAATGAGCTTGATTCCCAAAAAAGGAACGGTGTTTGTCGTCGACGATGACGAAGCCGTTCGCGATTCGCTCCAGTGGCTGCTGGAAGGCCAGGACTACCGCGTGCGATCGTTTGATTCTGCGGAGTCGTTTCTGGGTCGCTATGACCTGCGCGAAGTTGCCTGCCTGATCGTCGATATCCGCATGGGGGGCATGACCGGTCTGGAACTTCAGAACCGACTGATCGAGCAGAACTCCCCGCTTCCCATCGTTTTCATTACCGGCCACGGGGATGTCCCCATGGCGGTGGACACCATGAAAAAAGGTGCGATGGATTTCATTCAGAAGCCGTTCAAGGAAGAGCAGCTGTTGAACCTGGTGGAGCGCATGCTGGAGCGGGCCAACGAGACCTTTGCGGGTCATATGCAGTCCGTCAACCGTGACGCGCTGCTTGCCAAGCTCACCATGCGGGAGTCTCAGGTGTTAGAGCGCATCGTCGCTGGCCGCCTGAACAAGCAGATCGCCGACGACCTGGGCATCAGCATCAAAACCGTTGAAGCCCACCGGGCCAACATCATGGAAAAGCTCAGTGCCAACACGGTTGCAGATCTGCTGAAGATTGCTTTGACCCAAGTACCGGCCAAAGCCTGACACGACACGGCCCCATTCCATAAACCCTCCCCAGAACACGCCCGCAGCAGTTTGTTTGCGGGCGTTTTGACTTCAAGATCTAGCTCATATGACCACCTCGCACCCCGCAGCTCAACTGATTGATGGCAACGCGCTCTCACGCCAACTTCGTGAAGAGATAGCCCAACGCGCCGCAGCCCTGACCCAACGCGGCATCACGCCTGGACTGGCGGTGATCCTGGTCGGCGAGAACCCAGCCAGCCAGGTCTACGTGCGCAACAAGGTCAAAGCCTGCCAGGACAGCGGCCTACATTCGGTGCTGGAAAAGTACGACACCGACATGAGCGAAGCCGATTTGCTGGCGCGTGTGGAGGCACTGAACCAGGATTCTTCCATCCACGGCATCCTGGTGCAGCTGCCATTGCCCGCTCACATCGATGCCCAAAAAGTGATTGAGGCCATCTCACCCGCCAAGGACGTCGACGGTTTTCACGTTGCCAGCGCCGGCGCTTTGATGACCGGCACGCCAGGGTTCTGGCCCTGCACGCCTTACGGCTGCATGAAGATGCTGGAATCCATAGGCTACGAGCTGCGCGGCAAACATGCCGTCGTCATTGGCCGCAGCAACATCGTAGGCAAGCCCATGGCATTGATGCTGCTGCAAAAAAACGCGACTGTGACTATCTGTCACAGCGCCACACCCGATCTCAAGGCCATGACCCTGCAGGCCGATGTGATCGTGGCTGCGGTGGGCAAACGCAATGTGCTGACGGCCGACATGGTCAAACCCGGGGCTGTGGTACTGGATGTGGGCATGAACCGTAACCCCGAAGGCAAACTGTGCGGTGATGTCGATTTTGACGGGGTACGCCAGGTGGCCAGCTACGTCACCCCAGTACCAGGAGGTGTCGGACCGATGACGATCACGATGTTGCTCGTCAACACTCTTGAAGCTGCAGAACGCGCCGCCAACTGAGTGCGTATGAACAATCCATTGCTCTCTTTCGATGACCTGCCCCTGTTTGACCGCATCGAGGCCAGCCACGTCACACCGGCAATAGACGCCCTGCTGCAAGACGCCGAGCTGGCGCTTCAAACAGTGTCAGCGCCGGGATTTCCGGCGGCCTGGATCGCCATTTCCAGCGTGCTGGACGTGGCCACCGAGCGGCTGGGCCGCGCCTGGGGTGCTGTCAGCCATCTCAACAGCGTGGCCGATACGCCAGAGCTGCGTGCGGCCTACAACGAGGCCCTGCCCAGGGTGACCGAATTCTTCACCCGGTTGGGGGCGAGCGAGCAGCTCTACGCAAAATACAAGGCGATCGACCCCGCCACCCTGAACGCTGAGCAGGCTCAAGCGCATCGCAACGCGGTGCGCAATTTCGTGCTGGGGGGAGCTGAGCTGCAGGGGGCGGCCAGGGTGCGATTTGCCGAGATCCAGGAACGGCAGGCGGAAATCAGCCAGAAGTTCAGTGAAAACGCCCTCGACGCCACCGACGCCTTCAGCTACTACGCGCCAGCATCCGAGCTCGAAGGCGTGCCCCAGGATGTCATGCAGACTGCACGCGCAGCGGCCGAGGCAGAGGGCACGGCCGGCTTCAAGCTCACACTCAAGATGCCTTGCTACCTGCCGGTCATGCAGTTTGCCCACAGCGGTGCGCTGCGAGAACGTCTATACCGGGCCTACGTCACGCGTGCTTCCGACCAGGCTGCACCTGAAGCCCTGAAGTATGACAACTCCGCACTGATACGCGAAACACTGGCACTGCGTCTGGAAGAGGCCCGGCTGCTGGGCTACCAGAACTTCGGAGAACTATCGCTGGTGCCCAAAATGGCCGAGTCCCCGGCGCACGTCATCGAATTCCTGCGCGATCTGGCCAACAAGGCGCGCCCCTTTGCAGAACGTGACCTGGCAGACATGCGGGCTTTTGCCGCCGAACATCTGAACCTGCCAGACCCACAGCCCTGGGACTGGCCCTATATCAGCGAGAAGCTCAAGGAAGCGCGCTACGCCTTCAGCGAGCAGGAGGTGAAACAGTATTTCACCGCGCCCAAGGTGCTGGCTGGTCTGTTCAAAATTGTTGAAACACTGTTTGATGTGGTGATTCGGGAGGATCAGGCGCCGGTCTGGAACCCGGGTGTTTCCTTCTACCGCATCGAGCGCATGCGCCCCTCCCGGAATGGGGAGTCTGCAAGCGCCACGCTGGTGGGACAGTTTTATCTGGACCCGACCGCACGCAGCGGCAAGCGCGGCGGCGCCTGGATGGACGACGTCCGCACCCGCTGGTTGCGACCCGACACCCAACAGCTCCAAACACCGGTGGCCCACCTGGTCTGTAATTTTGCCGATAGCGTGGAAGTCAATGGTGTGCGACAAGCTGCCCTGCTCACGCATGACGATGTCACGACCCTGTTCCATGAGTTTGGCCACGGCCTGCATCACTTGCTGACCCAGGTGAACGAACGGGATGTCTCGGGTATCAGTGGCGTGGAGTGGGACGCCGTGGAGCTGCCCAGCCAGTTCATGGAAAACTTCTGCTGGGAATGGGATGTACTCAAGCACATGACAGCTCATGTCGTGACGGGTGAGGCCCTGCCGCGCGAGCTGTTTGACAAGATGCTGGCAGCCAAGAACTTTCAAAGCGGCATGCAAACGCTGCGGCAAATTGAGTTCTCCTTGTTCGACATGCTGCTGCACACCGCGCACGACCCGAATGAGGATCTGATGAGCTTGCTCGAGCAGGTGCGGGAAGAAGTCGCCGTGGTGCAGCCACCACAGTGGAGCCGAACGGCTCATACCTTCAGTCACATTTTTGCGGGTGGTTACGCTGCCGGCTACTACAGCTACAAGTGGGCCGAGGTGTTGAGTGCCGATGCGTATGCCGCCTTTGAAGAAAGTGCCGATGCGCAGGGAAGACCCAGTGCACAAACAGGCCGCCTCTACCTTGAGTCCATTCTGGAAGCGGGCGGCAGCCGGCCCGCCATGGATTCTTTCAAGGCATTTCGTGGTCGCGAACCCAGCCTGGAGGCCCTGTTGCGCCATCAAGGCATGAGCTCGAATCCTGCCCATTGATGTCCGGCGCAGAATAGCGACCAGGAGGCCCAGAATGTTCCAGCCACAGCTTGATGTAACGATTCGCAAATGCGCTGATTTGACTGGCGGCTTTGGCCCCATAGTGCAAGCCCTGAGAACGACCGCTTGGTCTTTATGCCTCTTGGGCAGTCTGGGTGGCGGTCTGTTCGGAGGAGCGCATGCGCAAAGTCTCTACCGGATCGTCGGGCCCGACGGGAAAGTCACTTTCACCGACCAGCCGCCCCCCGCCACAGCCAAGGCGGTCACCACGCCAGCGTTGAAAGGCTCAGCTTCCGAACCAGCCGGCCTGCCCTATGAGTTGCGCCAGGCCACCAGCAAGCACCCCGTCACGCTGTACACCACTGACAAATGCAAGCCCTGCGACAGCGGGCGCCAAATGTTGTCTGCGCGGGGCATTCCGTTTGCCGAACGTACGATCACCAGCAACGACGATGCCCAGGCCTTGCAACGTCTCAGCGGCGCCAACTCCCTGCCCTTTTTGACGGTGGGCAGCAAACAGTTCAGCGGATACTCAGACGGTGAATGGGCTCAGGCACTGGACAACGCAGGCTACCCGGCCAAATCCGTCTTGCCCAGCAACTTCAGAAATGCGTCGGCAGAACCTTTGGTCACAGTGCAAAAAGCGCCGCCTCCTGCAGAAGTCGCAAGACCCACCGAAGTAGAGCGCCCCCCGACGGCGGCGCCAGTTCCGGGCAACGCCAACCCGGCCGGCATCGTTTTTTAGGCTGTTGTTGCCTGCGGCGCGCTGAAGTCCATCGTCTTGACTCCGGTCGCCGTTCCCAACAGACAGATCTGAGCGCGCTGGCGGGCGAAAACGCCGACCGTGACAACGCCTGGCCATTGACTGACTTCCAGCTCGAAGGCCACAGGGTCGGTGATGCTCAAGCCCGTGACATCCACAATATGCTGACCGTTGTCGGTGACCAGAGGCGCGCCGTCTTTGAGCCGCACTGCGGCCTGCCCGCCCTTGGCTGCAAATTGCCGCACGATGCTGGCAGACGCCATGGGAACCACCTCCACAGGCAGGGGGAAACGGCCCAGGGTTTGCACCAGCTTGGACTCATCGGCAATGCAGACGAAGCGACGCGACTGGGCTGCGACGATCTTTTCGCGCGTCAGTGCAGCTCCGCCACCCTTGATCATGTGGCCGCTGTTGTCAATTTCGTCAGCACCGTCGATGTAAACCGACAGCTCACTGACTTCATTGGCATCAAACACCGGAATACCCAGAGCCTTGAGACGAGCTGTGGAGGCCTCCGAGCTTGATACCGCGCCCTTGATCTTCCCTTGCATGGTGCCCAAGGCATCGATGAATTTATTGACGGTTGAACCGGTGCCGACACCCACAATGTCGCCGGGGACCACATAGGCCAAAGCAGCTTGACCCACCAGAGTTTTGAGTTCGTCTTGGTTCATTTGAGACAATTGAAGAAAACCGAAATTATCCAATGTCGCTCATCCCTTACGCACTCGCCCGCCCCTTTTTGTTTGGCATGGATGCCGAAAAGGCCCATGAAGTTACCCTGCACTCGCTGGCCCGATTTCAAGGTACGCCACTGGCCTGTCTCTACGCTCAGACGCGGGTGGAGGACCCTGTCCAGGTCGCGGGCCTGCTTTTTCCCAACCGCGTAGGATTGGCTGCCGGCCTGGACAAAAACGCCCGCTGCATCGATGCCCTGGGCGCCATGGGCTTCGGCTTTGTCGAGGTCGGCACGGTCACCCCTCTGGGCCAAAGCGGCAACCCCAAGCCGCGCATGTTTCGCCTGCCACAGGCCCACGCCCTGATCAACCGACTCGGCTTCAACAACGACGGGCTAGCTGCGTTTTTGACGAACGTGCGTGCGTCCGCTTTGCGCCAGAAAACAGCCCAGACGACGGCTACCCGCCTGAATGCGACCCCGCCCATGTTGCTGGGCCTGAACATCGGCAAGAACGCTTCCACGCCGATCGAGCGTGCAACCGACGACTACCTGGCTTGCCTGGACGGGGTCTACCCACACGCCGACTACGTGACGGTCAATATCTCCAGCCCCAACACCAAAAACCTGCGCAGCTTGCAAAGCGATGAAGCGCTGGACGCCCTGCTCGGCGCCATCGCAGAACGCCGAGAACAGCTTCTCGCAAAGCACGGCAAACGCTCTCCCATTTTTCTGAAAATTGCGCCCGACCTGGAGACAGAGCAAATCGAAGTCATTGCTGCCACCCTCAAACGCTATGGCCTGGACGCGCAGGGCAAGGCCAACAACGCCTGGGGTGTGATTGCCACCAACACCACACTGAACCGGGATGCGGTGCAGGGCCTGCCCCACGCCCAGGAGGCCGGTGGCTTGAGTGGTGCTCCCGTCCTGGCCATGAGCAACCGCGTCATCAGCCAGTTGCGCACGAGCCTGGGCAAGAGCTTTCCCATCATCGGAGTCGGCGGGGTCATGTCAGCGCAGGACGGCGTGAGCAAGATTGAAGCGGGTGCCGATGTCATCCAGATCTACACCGGGCTGATCTACAAAGGCCCCCAGCTGGTGACCGAAACCGCACGCGCTATCCGGCAAGCCTGCCAGAAATAAGGATCAAGAATAAGGATCAAATTAGCACGCAACGAGTGTGGCCATGGCATCTGCCTTATCAAGGTTTGGGCTTGCCGGAGGCCTCAGAGCCTAATGACCGCTGCGAGCGCATCTCCTGCAGTTGGCGACGCAAAGCCAACAGTTCTTCCGGCGTCAGTCGCCGCCCAGGGTCATTGCCTTTGACCCCCGCGTCCCCATTCGGGTCAGCCGCTTCGGTGTGCCGTTGGGTTTGCAAGGCCTGACGCAACTCTTGCCGACGCTGATCCCGACCGGTGGTCCACTCTGCGCCGGCCGGACCAAGGGCCGATGCGCTCAGAAACAGGACGGCCAGTGGCGTCAATCGACGTCGGGCACTGACCCAAAGGGCGTGCCGCATACCGCCGATCAGGCTGGAATGACAGTGACTCAACATGGTTGGAGATTGTTCCTTGTCAAACCGGCACGCTGCCTTGCTGTTTTGTAACAGTGTGTCAAACCTCGGCCCGAATACTTAATTTTGTACGTTGGATATCGGCAAAATCGCGCTTGTTACATTTCTGGATGCTGCCATGACGCAAAACTTGCCCCGGGCTGACAAGATCCTCGTGGTCGATGACGACGCGCGTATCCGCGACCTGCTGCGGCGTTACCTCGCGCAAGAGGGCTTTGAGGTCTATCTGGCGGAAGACGGCAAAGCCCTGAGCCGCATCCTGCTGCGCGAACCCGTGGACTTGATCGTGCTCGATCTCATGCTGCCCGGCGAAGATGGTTTGTCGATTTGTCGGCGCCTGCGTGCCGCCAACGACCGAACCCCCATCATCATGCTGACGGCCAAAGTCGAAGACGTCGACCGCATCGTCGGACTTGAGGTGGGTGCAGACGATTACCTGGGCAAGCCCTTCAATCCGCGCGAGCTGCTGGCCCGCATCAATGCCGTGCTACGCCGCCGACCTGCCGCCGAGGTGCCCGGAGCGCCTTCGACCGACAATGAAGTAGTGAAGTTTGGTCAATTCACCTTCGACCTGGGTGCCCGAACGCTGACCAAGGCGGGCACTGACCTGCCTCTCACCTCGGGTGAATTCGCCATGCTCAAGACGCTGGTGCGCCACCCGCGCCAGCCGCTGTCGCGGGAGAAGCTAGCCCAGTTGGCCCGAGGCCGGGAGTTCGAACCCTTTGACCGCAGCCTGGACGTGCAGGTTTCCCGTTTGCGCAAGCTGGTCGAAGTCGATGCAACCAATCCCCGTTATATCCAGACCGTCTGGGGCGTAGGCTACGTGTTTGTGCCGGATGGCGCCCACTGACGGCCTGCCGACGCCCCAGTCGGCCAGCCGCCAGGACGGCCGCACGCCCTCGGACGCATCCCCCTCACAGAGCTGGCGCCTGAGCCTGTTCTGGCGCACCTTTTTTCAGATCGGATTGCTGCTATTGGTCAGCCTGGTGATCTGGCTACAGGCCCTGAGAGTGACCGAGGTAGAGCCGCGGGCCATGCAAACGGCCCAGCAGCTCACTACCCTGGTCAATCTCAGCCGGGCAGCCCTGGTGCACTCAGACGCCATTGCCCGCGTCTCGCTGATCAAGTCCATGACCGACCTGGAAGGCGTGCGTATCGTGCCACGCGAGCCCGACGACAAATTTGACCTCTTCGGCACCGATGCACTGAGCCAGCGCATCGAGCAGGAGATGAAATCATTGTTGGGCAATGACACGGTGGTGGCCAACAGCGTGAACGATGAGACAGGCCTGTGGATCGGCTTCACCATCGAAGGTGACAACTATTGGCTACAGACTGACCGGGCCCGTTTCGACCGGCCCGGGGGCCGCACCTGGATGATCTGGCTGTCTGGCGCCATGGTGCTGTCACTGTTGGGAGCGGCACTCATCGCACGTCGCATCAACGCTCCCCTGCGCAAGCTGGCCTTGGCTACCGCGCGCGTGCACGACGGCGACTTTGGCGCGGCGCAGCTCGACCCTCATGTTGGCACCACCGAAATCCGGGAGGTCAACATCGGTTTCAACCAGATGACGCGCAAGTTGGCCGAAATTCAGCAAGAGCGGGCTGTGATGCTGGCGGGCATCTCACATGACCTGCGCACGCCACTGGCGCGCCTGCGGCTGGAGACAGAACTGAGCGTGCCCGATGCGCAGGCACGCGAACACATGGCCAGCGACATTGAGCAGCTAGACGCGATTGTTGACAAGTTCATGGACTACGCCAGAGCGGTGCATGTGCGCATGGCGGCGGTGCCTTTGCGAGCCTTGGTCGAGACCTGTCGTTACGCCGTGAAGGACCACGGCGACCTGGAGATCGCCATCGACATCGACGAACACCTGGCCGTGCTGGCCGACGAAGTAGAGCTGGGCCGGGTGATCTCCAATTTGCTTGAGAACGCCCGCCGATATGGGCGATCTGCCGATGGCGTGGCCCGGGTGGAGATATCGGCACGCACGCGTGATGACTGGATCAAGGTGCTGGTTCGTGATCACGGCTCAGGCGTGCCGCACGAGCAACTGCCACAACTGACCCAGCCGTTCTTCCGAGGCAACACGGCTCGAACGGCGGCCAATGGTTCGGGCCTGGGTCTGTCGATCGTCGAGAAGAATATCCACCGCATGGGCGGCTTGTTCGCACTGGTGAACGCAGAAGGCGGCGGGCTGGCCGCGCACATCAAGCTGCAGCGGGCGCCCTGATCAAGAGCACCACAGCCCGGGCCTCGATGCCCTGACCCTGGCCTATCGGCCCCAACTTCTCGGCGGTCTTGGCCTTCACATTGATGTCGTCCACCACCATGCCCAGAGCCTGTGCGATGCGCTCACGCATGGCGGCAATATGTGGCGCCAGCTTGGGCGCCTGGGCAATCACCGTGCTGTCGATGTTACCGATGGCGTACCCGCGCTCGCGCACCCGGCGCGCCACTTCGGCCAGCAAAGTGGCCGAGTCGGCCCCCTTGAAGCGCACATCTGTATCCGGAAAATGACCGCCGATGTCACCCATGGCAGCCGCACCCAGCAAAGCATCGGTGATGGCATGCAGCAAGACATCGGCGTCCGAATGGCCGAGCAGGCCCAGGTGGTAGGGAATATCCACCCCGCCGATGATGAGCTTGCGCCCGGGCACCAGGGCATGCACATCCCAGCCCTCGCCTATTCGTATCGTCATGCTGGTCCTTTGCTGCGCCTGGCCAGCAGCACAGCTTCTGCCAAGTCAAAATCTTCGGGAAACGTCACCTTGAAGTTTTGCCCACTCCCCACCACCAGGCGGGGTCGCAGGCCCATGGCTTCCATGGCGCTGGATTCATCCGTCACTGCGCTACCAGCCATGGCCAGCGCTTCCCGGAGGGCGCCGATGCGAAACATCTGCGGCGTCTGGGCCAGCCATTTGTCAGTGCGTGGCAGCGTGGCGGCCACGCGACCCTGGTCATCGCCCATCTTCAGGGTGTCGGGCAAAGGTAGGGCCAGCAGCCCGCCCACATCGTCGTCCTGGCAGGTATCGATCAAGCTCTGAATCAGCTCCGGCGTGATCAGGCAACGGGCGGCGTCGTGCACCAGCACCCAGTCGTGCTCGCTGGCTCCCTGGGCTAGCAAGGCCGCCAAACCATTGCCAACCGTACCTGCACGGCTGTCAGCACCGCAATAGGCCACCCGGCAATCCTCTCCCGCGGGAGCCAGCGTCTCGAACACAGCGTCTTCCGGCGCCAGTGCCACCAGCGTGGCGCCGATCGCCTCGACCTGGGCAAAGGCCTGCAAGGTATGCAGCACCAGAGCCTGCCCAGCCACTTGGCGATACTGCTTGGGCTCGCCGGCACCGGCTCGGGTGCCGGTGCCGGCACAAGGGATCAGCCCCCAGTACTTAGGCGCGGGCGCCTGGCAGGAAGGGAAAGAATGGGAGTCAACATCAGTCATAAGGGTGGGCCATTCTAAAATCGAGCCAGACACCTGATGACACCCCCCGCCTTGGCCGCCGGGGGGTGTTTTCATTGGGTTAACCCGGAACCGCTCATTCATGGACCTGCCCAAACTCAGCCCCGGCAAGCGCTACACGCTGCCCCGCCCCGCCGGATCAGCCGACGCCCTGCTATTGGCCCAACTCGCACGACGCGACAAATCCAGCCAAAAGCTGACCGCCATCGTCACTGCCGATGCACTGGACGCCCGACGGCTGATGGAGGAGATGGCCTTCTTTGCGCCCGAGCTGCGCTGCGCCATGTTCCCGGACTGGGAAACCCTGCCCTACGATACCTTTTCGCCCCATCAGGATCTGATCAGTGAACGGCTGGCCACGCTGTGGCGCATTTCCCAGCACGACAAGGACACTGGCGCCGATGTGGTGCTGATTCCGGCCACTACCGCGCTGTACCGGGTGGCGCCTCCCAGCTTTCTGGCTGGCTACACCTTCGAGTTCAAGGTCAAGCAAAAGCTCAACGAAGGCAAGCTCAAGGCCCAGCTGACCCTGGCCGGCTACAGCCACGTGACCCAGGTGGTCAGCCCCGGTGAATACGCTGTGCGCGGCGGTTTGATCGACCTGTTTCCCATGGGCAGCCTCGTTCCCTACCGGGTGGACCTGTTCGACGACGAAATCGACAGCATCCGCACCTTTGACCCCGACAGCCAGCGCAGCCTGTACCCGGTGCCAGAGGTCCGACTGCTTCCCGGTCGCGAGTTCCCGATGGACGACGACGCACGTGCCCGGTTTCGCAGCCGCTGGCGTGAGTTGATGGAGGGCGACCCCACCAAGAGCCGCATCTACAAAGACATGGGCACGGGTGTGGCCACCGCGGGTATCGAGTACTACCTGCCCCTCTTTTTTGAAGACACCGCCACGGTGTTTGACTACCTGGGCACCGAGGCTACGGTAGTTTTACATGGCGACCTGGAGGCGGCTTTTCAGCACTTCTGGCAAGACACGCGCGATCGACACCGGCTGGTGCATGGCGACCCAGAGCGCCCCGTATTGCCGCCAGAAAGCCTGTTTTTGGGCACCGAGCAGTTTTACGCTGTTGCCAAGCCCTACGCCCAGCTCTCTTTACGGGCCGCGGTACCCGTCACGACAGACTCGCCCGGTACCGAGCCAGCGGTCAATCCCTACGCAGAGCTAGAGGCACTGCCCCCTTTGGGTGTGCTGCGCGGCACCGAAGACCCCCTGGGCCGCCTCAAAGCGCATGCCCGCAACACGCAGCAGCGCATCCTGATCCTGGCCGAAAGCGATGGCCGCCGCGAAAGCCTGCTGGATTTCATCCGGGCCAGCGGCATCAGCCCGCCGGCCTTTGAGTCGCTGGGCGAGTTTCAGGCCAGCGACGAGAAATTTGGCATTGCCACCGGAGCCCTGACCAGCGGTTTTTCCTGGCTAGAGTCGGGCATTGATTTGATCACCGAGACCGAGCTGTTTGCGGCCGGCCCCACCACCCGCCGGCGCAAAAAGCAGGAACAGGTCAGTGACGTCGAAGCGCTCATCAAGGATCTGAGCGAGCTCAACGTGGGCGACCCGGTGGTGCACTCGGCCCATGGCATCGGCCGTTACCGGGGCCTGATCCACCTGGATCTGGGGCAAGTACAAGCCAATGGCGAGCCCGAGATGCAGGAGTTTCTGCACCTCGAATATGCCGACAAGGCCACTTTGTATGTGCCGGTCAGCCAGCTACAACTCATCAGTCGCTACACCGGGGTCAGCGCCGACGAGGCACCGCTGCACAAACTAGGCAGCGGACAGTGGGAAAAAGCCAAGCGCAAGGCAGCCGAGCAGGTGCGCGACTCTGCCGCCGAGCTGCTCAACATCTACGCCCGCCGCGCCGCGCGTGAAGGCCACGCCTTCCGTTACAGCCCGCAGGACTACGAGCAGTTCGCCAACGATTTTGGCTTTGAAGA
>JBEEJZ010000180.1:0-41943 GCA_041168905.1 Pseudomonadota bacterium
TGTACACACGGGTGCACACGCCACGACGTTGTGGAGAGTTCTGCATCGCAGGGCTTTTGGACTTGATCGTTTCGACCTCGCGCCCCTGACGAACTAACTGATTGATGGTTGGCATGATTTAAAAAAACGTCCCTAAACGTTTGAAACTTACGAAAACGTGAATCCCTTCGGAAATTCCGAAAAGCCCATGACTATATCAGCACCGTCGATTTGGAGCAAATCAGTGACGTCGGATCGGCAACATCCCGACGGAATCACTTGATCCACAAGCGAATCGCATCCCAGGTACGGCCGATCAAACCAGCTTGCTCCACCGCATTGAGCGCCAACAACGGCACCTCCGCAAATGGCTGATCGGCCACAGTGATCTTGAGGGTGCCGAGTTGCTGGCCCTTGGCAAACGGCGCGACCAACGGGTCTGCTCGCAATACTTCTGTTTTGATCTTGGTTGCAGATCCAGCAGGCACCGCCACAACAATGGCTTGCTGACGCCCCAGTGAAACTGTGGGCTCAGTGCCTTTCCAGACCTTGGGCGACACCACTGCTTGATCTGCCTCAAAAAGCTTGACAGCTTCATAAGCGGTGTAGCCCCAGTTCAGCAACTTTTGCGACTCATTTGCGCGGGCATTCTCGCTAGCCGCACCCAACACAATCGACAAAAGTCGGCGCCCGCTACCGGGTTTGCCAGCTTCCCCCAAATTAGGGAAATCCCGACGCGCCGTCGCGATCAGACAATAACCGGCCGCATCAGTGTGCCCCGTTTTGAGGCCATCGACCGACGGGTCACGGAACAGCAGCAAGTTGCGATTGTTGTCATTCGCGGTCGGGGTACCGGCATAGCGGTACTTCTTGATGGCGTAGTAGGGCACGTAGTCCGGAAAGTCGCGCATCAACCGGGTTGCCAAGGTGCTCAGATCACGTGCCGTCGTGGTGTGCCCAGGTTCGGTCAGGCCCTCGGGATTTTTGTAGGTGGTGGATTTCATGCCCAAAGCCTTGGCCTGCTCGTTCATGAGCTGCACAAATCGCTCGGCACTACCACCCACGCCCTCGGCCAAGGCCATCGTGGCATCGTTGCCAGACTGAACAATCATGCCCTTGATCAGGTCCTCCACGGGAACTTGCATCTTGGGGTCGATGAACATGCGCGAACCTGGCATTTTCCAGGCACGCTCGCTCACCGGCAGAGTCTGCTTCAGGTCGAGTTTCTTGCTGCGCAATGCATCAAAGACCAAATAGGCGGTCATCAGCTTGGTCAACGATGCCGGCTCGACTGCCGAGTCTATGCCCTGCTGGGCCAGGATCTGATTGGCCGTGACATCCAGCAACAAATACGACTTCGCGGCAATTTCTGGGGCCTGGGGCACCTGTGCCCAAGTCGGAAGACACAACACGACCGACATGGCCAACAACAAAGACTTGAATGATCGAATCATGAAAATGAAAAGTATTGAGATAGAAATAGACAGGAACAGCTACGCCAATGGCAGCGACCGCAGGGTCAAAACCCGCACGACGGGACAAATTCGAAAGCGGAACTCAGCTGTTAGCGCTGAGCAGGTGACGAACGACCAGACTCTTGAGCAAGGGCAATTGTCCGTGAAAGAAGTGTGCAACGCCGGGAATAACCGTAACAGGAAGACTCTGAGGCCGAGCCCAATCCATCACCGAGGACAGCGGCACTGTGTCGTCTTCCTCACCGTGAATGACCAAAGAGCGCTCGTGCGCGGCCAGCGGAAGTGTCGCTACCTGGAAACGACTGGCTGCAGTGCCGACAAACACCAGCTTTTCCAGCGAACGCTGCTCCCACAGCGCCACCGCAGCATGGCTCATGACAAACGAGCCAAAGGAAAACCCCGCAAGAGCCAAAGCACCGGTTGGCGCCACTTGCTCAACCACGGCAAGCATGTCTGCCAACTCCCCCTGGCCGGCATCGTGCTGTCCGGCACTCGCACCTACGCCGCGAAAATTAAAACGCACCGCCGTCCATCCACACTGAACAAAGGCACGAGCCAGCGTCTGTACCACCTTGTTGTCCATAGTGCCGCCAAACAGGGGGTGCGGGTGGGCGATCACAGCCACACCGCGAGTAGCCTGCCCTGACGCCAACACAGGCTCATCCAGAACCGCTTCAATGGCACCTGCAGCACCTTGCAGGGTCAATTTTTGGGTCTGCCGATTCATGGCCGCACTCAACGCCCCACCGTCGGCGGAGTGAGCAACCGCTCGACGACAACGCCGTTTTTCAAGTGCGACTCCACAATCTCATCAATATCCTGCGTGTCCACGTAGCTGTACCAAACGCCTTCCGGGTAAACCACTGCGATCGGCCCGCCAGCACAGCGATCCAGACAGCCCGCTTTGTTGACGCGAACCTGGCCGGGACCCGCAAGGCCCTCGCTCTTGACTCGATTTTTGCAATGATCAAAGGCTTGCTGAGCGTGGTACTGAGCACAGCACTCCTCGCCGTTTTTGCGCTCATTTAGACAAAAGAAGATGTGCCGCTCGTAATAGCCGGCGGTCTTGGCAGGAGCCGATTCTGAGGCCACAGGGGCCTCGTTCAACAAAGGTTGCATGGTCATGCGTTCATTTTAGATTTGCCACCATTTGGAGCCATGTGGGCCACCGCGTAGGCCAGCGCTGCATACGGCCACAACCAGCCCAGCCACTGTGCCAAGCCATGGAAACGAATAAAGCGTCCCTGCTCCCAGGTCTGCAGGGTTTGCGTCAGATATGGTCCTGCCGGCGACAGGTTGAGCAACAGAAGTGACAGGCACAGGCTGGCGGCCGCCAGAGAGGCACAGACCCACGCGGGTAACCAGACCGATATCACCGCCAGCAGAGTCCCAAGAACCAGGCCGGCCTGCACCCCGGGACTCAGCCAGCTCCAGCTGTAGCCCGGACCGTAACTCAAAGTCGCCGACAAGGCTGTTGCAAAAATCCCCATCAACACGGTGAGCAGCACCAACACCAGCCGACGCCGACGCGTTCTGACGATGCCTATCCCAAGCAGACATGGCACCCACAAACCCAGCGCCACACAAACGAGTTCAGCCGTGGGCAGCAGTGGCTGCAGCTCCAGCTCTCGCCAAGGCAGCATTTCAAGCAGAGGGGTATCCGACAGCAACTCGAACACAGCCCCCTCAAGTCGTTCAAAAACCTGCCCTAAACCCAGGGGCACAGCGGGTGGGAACATCAGCGCAGCCGGCCACAGCGCGAGCAGAACCAGACCATCCTGGGGCTGAGGCACGAGCCAATCGGACCGAAAGTGACTCCATCGATTGATCCAGCCTAGACGCTGCAACACCATGCAAACCAGCGCACCCGCTGCTGCACCGAGTGCATTCAGGCCCAAATCCAGATTGGATGGGAATCGGGCCGGGAGATAACTTTGCAGCATTTCCATGGCCAGCGACAGAAGGGCGGCCACCAGGATGGCAAAAGAGGCGGGTCTCACATAACTGGATCTGCTGGCCGCAAGAGCCAGCAAGAATCCCAGCGGGCCGTAGCCAATCATGTTGATGACTACATCAAAGGCTGTCCAATACCGTGGAAGAGGGGAGGCCAGAAAACCCCAAGGCGCAATGCCTTGATCACGCCAATCAACAAAGGGGTACAGGCTGGCGTAAACAACGATGGCCGCATACACCAGAGACAAAGGCCATGCAGCGCTTTTGTACATGCCTTCGGCAACGCTGGTTTGTCGCCCGTTCAGAACGGTTTGACCACCACCAAAATCACGGCGACCAGCATCAACACCACAGGGACTTCGTTGAACCAGCGGTACCAGATGTGGCTACGCATGGGCGCGCCCTGTTCGATTTTCCTGAGCATCACGGCACAGGCGTGGTGATAACCCAATACCAACAAGACGACGGCCAGCTTGCCGTGCATCCAGCCGTTTCCGGGCCCGCGGCCTATGCCATAAACCAGCCACAGCCATAAGCCCAGCACCACAGCAGGAACGGCGAGCACATGGGTAAATCGCATCAATTTGCGGGCCATGAGCAACAGGCGCGCTCGCTCTGCATCAGACGCCACCGGCACCATGGCCAGATTCACGTACAGGCGAGGGAGGTAAAACAAGCCAGCAAACCAGCTGGCCACGAAAACAATGTGTAGGGCTTTGATCCAGAGCATGTTGCCAGTTTAGTAGCCCGACGGCGGCACATACAAGCAGGGGATTTGCCTGATGCCCGAGCCACACGGACCAACAGCTGTGTACGTTCTGTCGCACAGCGCTCGACCAAAAAAAACCCCAGCACGAAGCTGGGGTGATAAGCCTTGTTGCTGTCACACATTAAGGCCCCGCTCAGGGAGGAAAAGCGGGGGGTGGCGAACCACCCGGCATGCAATGTATCAAATAACACAGCATATTTAAAGCGAATTTAGAAAAAATTTGTACGAATCTGTCTTGCGACGCGCAAGCGATACACTTTTTCACCATGACCCTGCACGCTTCTTACCCCTCTGGCCGGCCACGCCGTCTGCGCCGCGACGCGTTCACCCGCAACCTGGTCCGCGAAAACTCGCTGACCACCCATGACTTGATCTATCCCGTCTTTGTGGTGGACGGGCAGAACCAGCGCGTACAAATTGCATCCATGCCTGGAGTGGAACGATTGAGCCTGGACTTGCTGCTGCCCGTAGCGGAAGACTGCGTTCGTCTGGGCATCCCGGTGATGGCCTTGTTCCCCGTGATCGAGCAATCACTCAAGACGCCGGACGGCCGCGAAGCGCTCAACCCGGATGGGCTGATACCTCGCGTGGTGCGCGCACTCAAACAAGAGTTTCCCGGCCTGGGCGTCATGACGGATGTAGCGCTTGACCCCTTCACCACCCACGGCCAGGACGGCCTGCCCCACCCTGACCCCGCCGAAAACGGTTACATCATGAATGATGAGACCGTTGCCGTGCTGGTGCAACAGGCCCTGACGCAAGCCCGCGCCGGTGTCGACATCGTGGCACCCAGCGACATGATGGATGGTCGCATCGGTGCCATCCGGCAGGCGCTGGAACAACAAGGTCACATCCACACCCGCATCATGGCCTACAGCGCCAAATATGCCAGCGCCTTTTATGGCCCCTTCCGCGACGCTGTAGGCTCGGCGGGCAACCTGGGCAAAAGCAACAAAAAGGTCTACCAAATGGACCCCGGCAACAGTGACGAGGCCCTGCGCGAAGTCGCCATGGACATCGCCGAGGGGGCCGACATGGTGATGATCAAACCCGGCATGCCTTACTTGGACGTGGTGCGCCGGGTGAAGGACGAGTTTCATGTCCCCACTTTTGCGTATCAGGTGTCGGGCGAATACGCTATGCTGAAAGCGGCCGCACAAAATGGCTGGCTGGACCATGACGCCGTCATGATGGAAAGCCTGCTGGCATTCAAGCGCGCGGGGGCCGATGGCGTGCTGACCTACTTTGCACGGGACGCGGCACGCCTGCTGCGCCAAGGCTGAGAGTAGCTAGAGCCCGAACCAGCCACATGCGTCTTTTTTCCATTCAGGGTAGCCAGGCCATTGAGTCCGACGTTTTGGAAACCCTGACGGTGCCACTGGATACCAATGGGAACCCTGGTTTCGTCTGGATAGCGTGTGCACGTCGCGAATTTGAGGCGATGCAAGCGCAGGTGCAAGCGACCCTACAGCGCTTGTGTAGCCTGCAGCTGGTGGATTTGCACATCTCCGACCTGCTCAACAACCAGCTGCCTTCGCACTACGACTACACCTCTCAGTACGACCTGCTGGTGTTCAGACGACTGGCCGCTGGCCAGTCAGAAACCGACCTCAGCCAACCGGGTATGCCACTGGGCGAATCCGCCCGGCGCAGCGGACCACCCGCGCTCCATCGTATCGACACCAGCCCGGTGGGCTTTGCGGTGTTTGACCAGGTATTGTTGACGGTTCACCCTGCTGACTGCGCCGTGCGCGACAGCTTTGCCGCCCGCCTGCTTGCCAATCAAGGCGGTGAGGGAAGGGTCGCTGCGGCGCGCATCCCGACCAGCCCGGCGGACCTGATGCTTCGCATCATCAACCAGATGGTCGATGGCTTTCTGGATCTGCGCCGGGAACTCACACGACAACTCGATCACTGGCAGTCCGAGCTGATCAGACCCAGCACCCGCTTCAACAACTGGAGCGCGCTGCTGGATGCACGGTTGACCCTGCACCGGCTGGATGAAGTGTGCGAAGACCAGCGCTCTGCGATTCAGGATTGGATTGAAGCCCTCAAGACCTGGCCGGAGGCCGACACACCCAACGACGAAAGAGAACGCGACCTGCTACAGGTGCGTAGCCGCGACGTACTGGAGCACATCGAGCGCGTGGTGCACCACGTGCGCAGGCTGGAGCAAAGCTCCGAAACGGCGGTGCAAATGCATTTCAGCGTTCAAGGCAGCCGCACCAACGACATCATGCGCACGCTCACTGTGCTGACCGCCATTTTTTTGCCGCTGAACCTGATCACAGGCTTCTTCGGCATGAACTTCGACTTCCTGCCGCTCATCCACCAGCAAAGCGGCATCTGGTGGGCCTTGGTGATGATGGGAGGTGTCGCCGCAGCTCTGGCGATTCTGTTCTGGCGCAAGCGCTATCTCGCACGCACAACCCGATAGCACCTGCTGGCACTGAATCAGGCAATCTGCCCTTTCAAGACAATTGCCTGGCAAAGAACGCCAGTGTGCGCTCTCTTGCCAAAGCCGCTGCCGCAGCATCAAAGGCAGCCCGCTGGTCGCAATTGAAGCCATGCCCGGCGTCGTACACCTGCACCTCCACCTCGGGCTGGGCACGCTCGAACGCCCGCACGCCGTCGAGGGGAATCGCGTGGTCACGCTCACCAAAATGAGCCAACACCGGGCAATGCGGTTGGCGAGCCGTCTCTGGCGGCACCGTCATGCCGCCCCCGTAATAGCAAACTGCGGCACTCAGGCCCTGCAACTCGCATGCGGCGCGCCAGGTCAGCAAACCACCCCAACAGAAGCCCACCAGCCCCACTTTCCCCGCCTGTGCGACATGACGAAGGGTGGCGTCTATGTCCTGCAAGACGCCGGCTTCGGGCAGGGCTTCGACTGCGGCCTTGAGGGCAGCACCGGCACTCACATCTGCCGGCGTGTAGGCCAGCTCCACCCCGGCTTTCACACGATGAAAGGTGGAGGGCGCCACGGCAAGGTAACCCTGCTGCGCGTAACCATCGGTTACCGCGCGGATATGACTGTTGACCCCAAAGATCTCCTGCAGCACCACGATAGCGCCCTTGGGTTGACCCACTGGCGGAGCCACGTACACAGGAAATACAAAACCATCTGCCGCCGCTAATTCGATCGTGGTGCCCATGACGCTGTCCTTGATGTGTGTAACTCAGTGCATCGTAACAAGCCGCCAAGCACTGCCCCTGCGCCAACGCAAAGCCGGACGGAGATCGGTTGAGGCTGGTGTATCGTGCGCCTTCAAGCACCAACGTCCACACCCAGTAAATTGACATGAACCCTGTTGTCCTGATCACGGGCGCATCGCGCGGCATTGGTGCCGCAACGGCGCTATTGGCCGCGCAAAAAGGCTACGCCGTCGCCGTCAACTACACCCGCAACTCTCTGGCGGCAGACGAGGTGGTGCGCCAGATCAGGTCGGCCGGCGGCACCGGCATCACGGTACAAGCCGACGTGGCCGATGAATCGCAGGTGATGGCCATGTTCGAAAAAGTGGATGCCAAGCTCGGCGGGCTCAGCGCCCTGGTCAACAACGCAGGCGTGGTGGATGTAGCCTGCCGGGTCGATGCCATGGACCTGACTCGCCTGAAACGCATGTTCGATACCAATGTGCTGGGCACTTTCGTTTGTGCACGTGAGGCGGTTCGACGCATGAGCACCCGCCACGGCGGCACAGGCGGCTGCATTGTTAACGTCTCCAGTGTGGCTGCCCGTCTCGGCGGCGCCGGTCAATACGTGGACTACGCGGCCACCAAAGGCGCTATCGACAGCCTGACCGTCGGTTTGGCCAAGGAGATGGCACTGGAAGGCATACGTGTGAACGCAGTTCGTCCCGGCATCATCGACACGGACATCCACGCCAGTGGAGGCCAACCCGACCGCGCACGCCTGATGGCACCGCAAGTCCCCGTGCAACGTCCGGGCACTGCCATGGAGGTGGCGCAAGCCATTGTGTGGCTGCTGTCCGACGAGGCGAGCTACACCACCGGCTCCGTGCTAGACGTCGCAGGCGGCCGTTGAACCCCATTGCCCCCAGGAGAAACACTTGGACTTCAAACCCCTGGTCACGCTGCTGGCCATCGTCAACCCGCTCGCCATCGTGCCCTTTTTCATCCACTACACGCAGGACTTCTCGCGCGAGCAACGCCAGCGCACCATCCTGATCTCCAGCTTCAGCTGCTTAGTGGTGATTGCAGTCAGCGCCTTGCTGGGCTTGCAGATTCTGGCTTTCTTCGGCATCTCGCTGGCCAGCTTTCAGGTGGGTGGCGGCATGCTACTGCTGACCTCCGCACTGAACATGCTTAATGCCCAGCCGGCTGAGGCCAAATCAAATGCCGAGGAAATGCAGGACGCCGCAGCCAAATCGGCCGCCCGCGCCAGTATTGCGGTGGTGCCACTGACGATCCCACTCCTGACCGGTCCCGCCACCATGTCAACGGTGGTGATTTACGCCGACAAAGCCAAGAACCTCTGGCAAATGCTCACGCTGGTGGGCTTTGGCGTTGTCATTGCCGGTGCCACGGCCTTGTGCTTTTTACTGGCCCAACCGATTGCCCGCGGCCTGGGTAAAACCGGCATCAATGTCATGACCCGGCTGATGGGCCTGATTCTGGCGGCGCTGGCGGTCGAGGTGATGTCTGATGGACTGATCAAGCTCTTCCCGGCGCTCGGTCACGCCTGAAAGGTGCCGCTGGCCGGCAACGCACCTGCCCTATCGGCGCAAGCCACCCAGCCAGGTTTCAAGCTCCAGCACAGCGGCATCGGTAGCGGCTGTAAGAGCACGTACACCACCGCTGGCATCTGCCGTGGGCGCGGGACGGCTCACGACCACGCTGCGTTGCCCCAGCAGGCGCTCGCCTTGCGGTGTGCTCTGCAGTGCCGTCGCACGCAGCCGCACCAGGCCTGTACTGGCGTCGGCACGCTCAAAAACCTGGCAAAACTCTTCCAGTTCAATGCGTAAGACCACGGCCTGGGCACTGGCTGCTGCCTCTCCCAGGTTCAGGATGGTGCGCGACTGCCCAAGGTGGGCCCGCAAACGCTGGCGCAAGAGCTGAGCCGGCACCATGCTCCAGCGGGCCTGGGCATAAGCGCGGGGCTGCTGGGCATCGGCATAAACCAAGCGGTAAAGAACGGCTGTGCTGTCCAGTGCAGCAGGGGCGTCGATGTCCGCCAGCGCCAGCGTCGACAGTGCCGGAACTGCGGGCGCGCCAGCCGAGGGGGATGGCAAATTACCGGGGCCGAAGTCGTAGGTGGACACGCGGGCGGTCTTGTCCGGTGCGGCACAGCCTGCCACACCCAGCGCCAGGCAGCACAAGAGCATCAGATTGAAACAAAAGCGATCAGTGAGAGCCATGACGTGCCTGTCGATTCAGAAGGAGCGGATTTGATCAGGGGCGGCTGGCGGGCGGGGCAAAGCCGGGCTCGCCAGGTCCGGGCGCTGCAGGCGTGGCACCAAACAACAGGCTTTGGGGCTGCTCCTTCACGGCGTCAGCCAAACGCCCCACCTGCCGGGCGGTCCGGTTGGCTTCGTCTGCTGCACGGTGCAGGCGAGGCAGGGTGCCGGTGTTGACGGTCTGACCCACAGCGTTCAGGGTGCCGACCCCGTCACCCAGGCGCTCCAGCGTGCCACCCGGGGCACTGAGCTGATCGGCCAGGCGCGTCAGGCCCTTGGCAGACTTGCGGATGTCTTCCACACCGTCGCCAGCACTGCGAGCAGCCTGCTGCAAGGTTTGCAAGGTGACCGTGGCTTCGCGCGAGAGCTTGGCCAGGTCCACCTGGGCGGGGTCCAGCTGGCGACGCACCAGGCCATCGACCGTACCGGCCAACTGCTGTACACCCGCAGCAGCCTGGCCGATGTTCTGCACGGCGGTGAGCATGACCTGCTGGTTCTGAGGCGCCAGCATCAGGTTGATACGCCGACTGGATTCAGCAAGCTGATTGAGGATATCGCCCCCCTGCTCACCCAGGCGGGACATCAAACTAGGCCGCAGCGGTATTCGGGCGGGCTTATCCTTGCTCGTAGCCAAGGGCGTCTTGTCCTCCCCGTTGTCGTCAAGCTGCACAAAGGCCGCTCCCGTCACGCCCTGCATGGCCAAGCTGGCATAGCTTGAGCTGGTGATGGGGGCCTGTGGGTCCACCGACAAACGGATCAGCACATTACCTGGCAGCTCGGGATCAAAGCCGATGCTGCTCACACGCCCCACCGCTACCCCCCGAAATCGTACGGCCGCTTGCGGGCGCAAACCATTCACCGCCTCGCGTGTGGTGAGCTCGAACACCCGCTGCTCGATGGCGTCGGGCATCAGCCAGGCAGCCATCGCGATCAGCAAAGCGCCCACCAGCAGCACAAAGGCGCCGGCAGCATAAGCATGAGATTTGTTTTCCATGTGGAAGGTGTTTATACCGCTACACCGTCATTGCGCAGCAGAGCCATAGCGCGCAAACCGCGTTCGCCCATGAAAAAATCCCGCACAAAAGGATGCGGGCATTTGACAACCTGCTCGGGCGTGCCCGTCACGATCACCCGCTTGTCGGCCAGCACCGCCACGTGGGTGCTGAGCTCGTACAGCGTATCCAGATCGTGCGTGACCATCACCACGGTCAGCCCCAGTTCTGCGTGCAAGGATCGCAGCAAGGCGCAAAAGGCATCTGCGCTATCGGGGTCGAGCCCGGCTGTGGGCTCATCCAGCAACAGCAGGGGCGGGTCCATCACCAGAGCTCGGGCCAGTGCCACCCGCTTGACCATGCCCCCCGAAAGATCAGCCGGCATCTTGTAGGCCTGCGACGGATCCAGCCCCACCATCTGCAACTTGACCATGGCGACGTCGTGGATCAGATCGTCAGGAAACGCTTTCAGCTCGCGCAGCGGAAATGCAATGTTGTCCAGCACATTGAAGGCGGTAAACAGAGCACCATGCTGAAAAAGCATGCCGACACGGCCAGCAGCTCCCACATCACCCAAGCGGTCAGCCGACTTGCCTAATACCTCGACGCGGCCCCGAGACGGTGTTTCCAGGCCCAGAATTTGTCGCAGGATGGTGGTTTTGCCGCTGCCCGAGCCCCCCACCAGTGACAGCAATTGCCCTTGGAGAATCTGCAAGTTCAGGTCCTGGTGGATGACAAACTCCCGGCCGGCAGACCGGAACACGGTCCACAGGCCTTGGATGTCCACCACAGGCGTCACCACATGCCCACCTGTTTGAACAAGACGGCAAACAGCGCATTGGCCAACAGAACCGTGGTGATAGCGGTCACGACCGAGGCGGTGGTGCCCCAGCCCAGACTCTCGGTGTCGGGCTTCACACGCAGGCCGAAATGGCAACCCACCACAGCGATCAAGGCACCAAATACCACCGACTTGCCCAAGGCAAAGTACAGGTTACTGACCTTCACCACCAGGGGCAGCGAGCTCAATACTTGCAGTGGCGTGATGCCCAGGATCCAGTCTGCCGCCAGCATGCCGCCCAGCAGCGCCGCCGCCGTGGTCCACACCGCGATCAAGGGCTGAACCAATGCAAGCGCTATGGCGCGGGGCATCACCAGCCGGTACACCGGGGCAATACCCATCACCCGCATCGCATCCAGCTCTTCGGTCACCCGCATCACACCAATCTGCGCCGTGATGGCCGAGCCGGTACGCCCAGCCACCAAAATTGCCGCCAGCATGGGGCCTAACTCTCGAATGACAGCCAACCCCAGAACATCGACGATGAGGCTGTCTGCCCCAAAACGCGCAAATTGCTGCGCCATCAGGTAGGCCAGCACCACACCGATCATGAAGCCGACCAGGGCCGTGACGGGCAAGGCGGTCGCACCAATGCGATAAATATGCCCCGCCACATCGCGCCAGGGGCCGCTGCGCGGTGCCCGTAGCAGGCGCACGGTGTCAATGGCCAGTTCACCGATCAGGCGGGTGATATCACGCAGATGGTCGACCACTCTTAGCAAGTTTTCGCCCAGCTTCAAAAATCGCGCCCACCATGTGCGTGGCGGGGCCAGTGGCATGGGGACCGAATAACGAGCCACACGCTCCAACATAGCCCGTTGCGCCGGCAGAACTTCCAGAGAATCAGGCCACTGCCGGCCCCAGGCATTCCACAGCATCTGGGCGCCGGTGTGATCAAGGCGCTGTAATTCACACAGATCCCAAGTGGTCCGAGCCACGCCCGAACCAGCCTGCAAGGCGCGCTGAATGCGCCCAGCGACGCCTGGCTGAGCCAGATATCGCGCCGTCCACTGCCCTTGAAGCACAGCACGGGCACCCTCGCCTTCGACCGCTGTCTTCAGGCGCGGCGTACCGTCCGGGTCGAGGAGTGCGTGTGGCTGATGTGGCATGGCCCAGGCATCGTAACCTCAGCAACGTCGTGACCTAAAGAAAACGAGCAGGCCGGCAGGCTACATTTCACAGCTTCGGCGTAAACCCCCTTCCCCCTCCTAGACGGTTTTCATGAACGACCCTCAGTTCGACTTCATCATCATCGGCGCTGGCACTGCTGGTTGCCTGCTTGCCAACCGCCTGAGCGCCAACGCCACCCACCGTGTGTTGCTGATCGAGGCCGGTCGCCGCGACGACTACCACTGGATCCACATCCCCATGGGCTATTTGCACTGCATCGGCAATCCGCGCACCGACTGGCTGTTCCAGACCGCTCCCGTCGATGGTTTGAACGGTCGTGCGCTTCGCTACCCACGTGGCAAGGTCTTGGGAGGCAGCTCCAGCATCAACGGCATGATTTACATGCGTGGACAGGCTCGCGATTACGACCACTGGGCCCAGCTCACCGGCGACGACAGCTGGAACTGGCAAAACTGCCTGCCGTGGTTCAAGATGCACGAAGACCATTACAAGGGTCCCAGCGCTATGCACGGTGCTCAGGGCACCGTGCCTGAATTGCTTCAGAAAGATGGAGACCCCTACAGCAAGGTACTGCGGCACCGGGGTGCCGGCGGAGAGTGGCGCATTGAAAAACAACGCCTGCGCTGGGACGTGCTGGATGCATTTGCGCAGGCGGCACAGCAGGCCGGGATTGCGGCCACCGACGACTTCAACACCGGTAACAACGAGGGCGTGGGCTATTTCGAGGTCAATCAGAAAAATGGCTGGCGCTGGAACACGGCTCAGGCGTTTTTGCGCCCCACCTGCTTTGGACGACCCAACTTCGAGATGTGGACATCGGCCCAGGTGGCACGGCTGTTGATCGAGAAGAGTCCAGCTGGGGCCGCCGGCGGTCTGCCTGAGGGCGCACTGCGCTGCACCGGCGTGCAGGTCTGGAATGGACAGGAGCTGGTCACGGCCCGTGCGCACCAAGAGGTGATCTTGTGCGCGGGCAGCATAGGATCGCCACAGTTGCTGCAACTCTCGGGCATCGGCCCTGGCGAGGTGCTGCAGCGCCAGGGTATTGAGGTGCTGCACGACCTTCCTGGCGTCGGTGCCAACCTGTCTGACCACCTGCAAATCCGTTCCGTCTACAAGGTTCAGGGTGTTGAAACACTCAACACCTTGTCGAAGAGCCTGTGGGGCAAAGCCAGGATCGGCCTGGAATTCGCATTCAAACGCAGTGGCCCCATGAGCATGGCACCCAGCCAGCTCGGGGCCTTTACTCGCAGCGACCCGTCCCAGCCGTATCCCAACATCCAGTATCACGTTCAGCCCCTCAGCCTGGACGCCTTTGGCCAACCGCTACACGACTTCAACGCCTTCACCGCCAGCGTGTGCAACCTCAACCCCACCAGTCGGGGCACGGTCCAGATCCAGAGCCCGCGCTTTGAAGAGGCTCCGTTGATATCGCCCAACTACCTCAGCACCGAGGCGGACCGCAAAGTGGCAGCAGACTCCCTGCGCATGACCCGCCACATCGTGGGCCAAGCTGCGCTGGCGCGCTACCAGCCAGAGGAGTTCAAACCAGGCAGGCAATTTCAGACCGACGAGGAACTGGCCCGCTTGGCCGGCGACATCGGCACCACCATCTTTCACCCGGTCGGCACCACCAAAATGGGCCGCGAGGACGATCCCCTGGCTGTGGTTGACGCGCGCCTGAAGGTCCGCGGAGTTGCTGGCTTGCGGGTCGTCGACGCCGGTGTGATGCCCGCCATCACCAGCGGCAACACCAACTCGCCCACGCTGATGATTGCAGAGAAGGCAGCGCAATGGATCAGTATTGACGCTTCGCAAAGGCAGGGTTAATCCCTAGGGTTGATTGCGTTACAAGTGGTTATAGTCTCGCCACTCACCGACGGGCCTCAAGTCCGACAAGCTGGAGAGGGCCCTGGAGACAGACAAAACTCAAACAGACATAAATCAACGTTCGATACAGACGTTTTTCGAAAAGCATCGGCAACCCCGGTGCTTTTTGTTTTTAGGCCGGGGCACATAGCTTCCGCCTCAAAGGCGACAGACACATGGAATGGCTTTTTGTCACGCTGGCATCCTCGTTGGCAGGTTTTGTGGATGCCATCGTGGGCGGCGGCGGCCTGATTCTGGTCCCTGCCCTGTTTGCCGCCTTTCCCGGTACCGCACCAGCCACATTGCTGGGCAGCAACAAAGGGGCGTCGGTCTGGGGTACCGCGCTGGCTACCCGTCAATACAGCCGGCAAGTCACCATGCGCTGGTCGGTCTTGCTGCCTGCGGCGGCATCTGGTTTTGTCGCATCTTTTGCCGGTGCCTGGACCCTCACCCTGGTCTCGCCGGAATTTCTACGCAAGGCCCTGCCCCTGATCCTGGCGCTCATCCTGGCCTACACACTGGCCAAAAAGGAGTTGGGCCGCCACCACGCCCCGCGCTTTGACAAGGGTATGGAGTTGGCTGTCGCCTGCTCGATAGGTGCATTCATCGGTTTTTACGATGGCTTCTTTGGCCCAGGCACCGGCAGCTTTTTTGTCTTTCTGTTTGTGCGCGTGATGGGCTACGACTTCCTGAACGCATCGGCCTCGGCCAAGTTGCTCAACATGACCACCAACCTGGCGGCGCTCATCCTCTTCGGCTGGAAAGGTCACGTGTGGTGGCCGCTGGCGCTGACGATGGCAGTGGCTAATGTGGCGGGCAGCTATGTAGGCACGCATCTGGCGCTGAAGCATGGCGCCGGATTTGTGCGCCTGATGTTCATCGGCGTGGTCAGCGCTCTGATTCTGAAAACAGGCTTTGACGCCTTCTTGCGTTAGCGCGCAGGTACAGGTACCGCCCCTGAAGCAGCCACGGGTTCGGTGCTGACGCGGGGCGGCCAGGGCAACTCGGCGGCCAGCAGGGGTTTGCCGATGGGCGCCGCGGCTTGCCCCTTTTGCACCGCCTGCATGTCCTGATCATTGGGGTAGTGCCCGAGCAACCAGTAATCAAACACACGTCGGGCAATAGGCGCGGCATGGGCAGATCCAAAGCCAGCGTTTTCGACGATCGCAGCCAGGGCAATGCGCGGATCTTCGGCCGGCGCCAGCGCCATGTAGAGAGAGTGATCGCGCTGGTGTTCTTCCATGCGGGCAGCGTTGTATTTGTCACGCTGGCCCATGCTGACCGCCTGCGCGGTGCCGGTTTTCCCGCCACTGAGGTAGCCCGCACCGGCGAACACCCGCGTCGAGGTACCCTGCTGCGTCACACCCACGAGTGCCTTGCGTATCACCTCCAGATGCTCGGGCTTAAAACCCAGGTCTTGCGGTGGCTCCAGGGTAACGGGCACCTTGGTGCGTGTGGTGGCATCGATGGTGGCGGTCACGAGATGGGGTTTGTGCTTAACGCCGTTGTTTGCCAAAGTAGCGGTAGCCAGCGCCAGCTGCAGCATGGTGAAACTGTTGTAGCCCTGGCCTATGCCCAGGGAAATGGTCTCGCCCGCGTACCACTTCTGTTGCTCGGGCCGCTTGAAATAGCCACGCTTCCAGGCTTGACTGGGCAGCACGCCCCGCACCTCTCCATGGATGTCTATGCCTGAAAGCTGACCGAAACCCAGCGGCTTCATGAAGTCATGCATGGTGTCCACACCCAGCTCATTGGCCAGGGAGTAGAAATACACATTGCTGGACTCGACAATGGCCCGGTTCATGTCCATGATGCCGCCGCGCTCGTTCTCCGGGCTGCCAAAACGATGACCACCAAACATGAAGAAGCCAGGATCGTTGATCAAGGTGCTGGGTGATCGGGCGCCTGTTTGCAAAGCCGCCAAAGCCATGAAGGGCTTGTAGGTGGAGCCGGGTGGGTAAGTGCCCCGCAAAGCGCGGTTCAACAAGGGCTTGTTGATGGACTCGTTGAGCATCTGCCAGTTTTCAGCGTCAATACCCTCCACAAACAGATTGGGATCGAAGGTGGGCTTACTCACAAAAGCCAGCACCTCGCCAGTTTTGGGGTCCAGCGCCACCAAGGCACCGCGCCGCTCGCCGTACATGTCCTCTATCAGCTTTTGCAGCTTGATATCGATCGACAGCACCACCGTATTGCCAGGCGTCGAGGGGCTGCTGCGCAGCTTGCGCACCGCTCGACCACCCGCCGAGGTTTCGACCGAATCCACCCCGGTCATGCCATGCAGGTGGGCCTCGTAGCTTTGTTCCACCCCCAGTTTGCCGATGTATTCGGTACCTCGGTAGTTGTCCGCATCTTCCGAGTCCTCAATGCGCTCCTTCTCGGTCTTGTTGATGCGGCCGATATACCCAATCAGGTGGCTGCCCAGCTCACCGTAGGGGTAATTCCGAAACAGGCGGGCCTTGATTTCCACCCCCGGAAAACGATAGCGCTGCGCCGCAAAACGGGCCACTTCCACATCACTCAAGCGGGTACGTATCGGCAAGGACTCGAAACTGCGAGACTCATCCTGCAGCTTGCGAAAACGGCGTCGGTCGCGCGGCGTGATTTCCACCACTTCGGACAGAGCTTGCAAGGTAGCCTCCAGGGAGGCCACTTTGGAGGGGGTGATCTCCAGGGTGTAGGCCGAGTAATTCGAGGCCAGAACAATGCCATTGCGGTCCAGAATCAGGCCCCGGTTGGGCACCACCGGCACGATGGCCGTGCGGTTGTTTTCGGCGCGCTCCAGCAGTTCGTCGTGTCGCAGCACCTGCAGCACCACCAGTCGCGCAGCAAGAAGGCCAAAGCACAAGACCACCACAGCGCCCGCCACCAGCACCCGCGTGCGAAAGCGGTCCAGGTCCGCCACCACATTACGCAACTCGGTCATGGCAAACGGATCCGCGTCATCAGGTCACAGGTGCAGCTCTTGGACATATACACCCGGCACATCAAAGCGGCCGGTTGGCATCGGGGTCGGGCGCCATTTTTTGCGGTGCCAGCAACACGACTGAGACCAAGGGCCACAGCAGGGCTTCCAGCACCGGTGCCAAAAACAGGGGCCATCCAGGGAAGGTTCCGCCCGCAGACATGCGCACGATCAGCTCGACGAGATGCGCCGCTGCAAGCAGGGGAAACACATGCACCGATTGGGTGGGCACCGAGAACCACAGCAATCGACGATGTATGGTGATGGCAAAGAAGCTCAACACGGTGTAGGCCAGCGCGTTCTGGCCCAGCAAGGCGGATTGATGCACGTCCATGCACAGGCCCAATACAAAGGACACACCAATGCCAACACGCCGAGGCTGGTGCACGCTCCAGAACACCAGTACCACCGCCAGCACATCGGGCACCCAGGCCGCACGCCCCCACAAGCCCATGTTCTGAGCCAGGTTGGCAGTCAGGGCCAGCAGCAGCGAGCCCCAGATGAACAAGGGCTTGGCAGGCAGCAGTAGTTGCTGCTGACCGCGGGCCATGATCATTTCTTTGCTCCTTTTTTGGGAGCTTGAGCCGGGGCTCGGTCTTCTGACGTCGGTCGCGTTTCCACCTGTCCTGCCACAGGTGCAAGCACCATCACATGCAAAGTACCCGACGCGTGCGCCAGTGGCTCACAGTAGATACGGGCAAATACCGAATCCGCCCGCCGCTCCACTTTGCTCACACGCGCAACGGGCAAGCCTGGCGGGTAGACGCCGTCCACGCCACTGGTGGACAGAAGGTCACCTTCCTGCACGTCTGCATTCGCGGCCATGAAACGCAGCTCCAAAGCACCGGCATGCGGCCCCGGATCCCCGAAGGCGACGCCGCGCAAACCGGTGCGGGTGTTGAGCACAGGAATCGCCTGATCACTGTCCGTGACCAGCGTCACCTCGCTGGTCGAGGCAAAGGTACGGGTGACTTGACCCAGCACACCAAACGCATCGATCACAGGCGAGCCCGCCGCCACCTGGTGCACCAGGCCCCGGTCAATGATGACTTTGCGGGTGTAGGGATCTGCTGCCTCGTACAGCACTTGCGCGGCCGTGCCGGGTGGCGTCATGCGTTCGCGCAAGGCCAGCAGTTCGCGCAATTGCTTGTTTTCCAAGCGTAACTGCTCCACCTCCCCGGCTTGCAGCGCTTGCTGCGCCAAACGGACGTTCGCCGCTTGCAATTGCTGCTGCTCACTGGCCAGGCTGCTGAAATAGTTTGCAACCCGGCTCAGCGCAGAAATCGGCTGCATCAGGGCCCATTGCAAAGGGTAAAGGGCGGTAGCCACCGCCATGCGCACAGGTTGACCCAGTTGCAAACGGGTGTCCGCCACCATCAGGAAGACAGCCAGGGCACCACAGACGACCAGTTTGGACAGGGCCGATGGGCCCTGCCGAAAAAAGGGCGGGGGAGATCTGTCGAGCGTACCGAGGGGCATACCGGTGGGCGCGTGAAGGAGCGCGGTTGGCCAGCTTCAGCGATAAACCCAAGCCAGCCGACCTCGCGGTGCGGCTTACTCGGAGGTGAAGATGCTGCCCAGGCGGTCCATGCGCTCCAGGGCCATGCCGCAACCACGCACCACACAGGTGAGCGGGTCTTCGGCCACCAGCACCGGCAGGCCGGTTTCTTCCGCCAGCAAACGGTCCAGGTCACGCAACAAAGCACCGCCACCGGTCAGCATCATGCCGCGGTCGGCAATGTCGGCGCCCAGCTCGGGCGGGGTTTGCTCCAGTGCGTTTTTAACGGCCGAGACGATGTTGTTGATCGGATCAGTCAGGGCTTCCAGGATTTCGTTGCTGGAGATCGTGAAACTGCGCGGCACGCCCTCGCTCAGGTTGCGGCCACGCACTTCCATTTCCTTGACTTCAGAGCCCGGGAAGGCAGAACCGATTTTTTTCTTGATGGCCTCGGCGGTGGGTTCGCCGATCAGCATGCCGTAGTTGCGACGGATGTAGTTGATGATGGCTTCATCAAACTTGTCACCGCCCACGCGTACGCTGCCCTTGTAGACCATACCGCCCAGGCTGATCACGCCGACCTCGGTGGTACCGCCACCAATATCCACCACCATGGAGCCAGACGCTTCCGACACCGGCAGGCCGGCGCCGATGGCTGCTGCCATGGGCTCTTCAATCAGGTACACCTCAGAGGCGCCTGCACCCAGGGCGGACTCGCGAATGGCGCGACGCTCGACCTGGGTGGAGCCGCAGGGCACACAAATGATGATGCGCGGGCTGGGACGGAACATGCCACGCGGATGCACCATCTTGATGAACTGCTTGAGCATTTGCTCGGTCACCGTGAAGTCGGCAATCACGCCGTCTTTCATGGGGCGGATGGCTTCGATGTTGCCGGGCACCTTGCCCAACATGGCCTTGGCTTCCTTGCCCACAGCCTGTATCGTTTTCTTGCCTTGCGGGCCGCCTTCGTGGCGTATCGCCACAACGGAAGGTTCGTCAAGCACCAAGCCTTTGTCACGCACAAAAATCAGGGTGTTGGCGGTGCCCAGGTCGATCGCCAAGTCAGTGGAGAAATACTGACGAAAAGCTCCAAACATTGAATTTCCTCTCGGGCATGCGGAGCGCCTCGGCCACACATCGCCCATTGATCAGGTCAAAAGTACGGGTTTTAGCCACAGAATCTGCGTTTTAGCAGCGGGCAAACCAAAGGCGGGATAATACCCTATCGCCTGTAAAAAGCGGGCTTCCACGCCCCCTGCAGGGTGCGTCTTACACCCGGTTTCAACTCACTTTATTCCCATTGACGCCATGTCACTGACCCCTTCCGACATCTCACGAATCGCCAACCTGGCCCGGCTGGAGCTTCAGCCTGCCGAAAGCGATCGCCTGCTAGCCCAGCTCAATGGTTTTTTCGACATTGTTGAAAAAATGCGCGCTGTGGACACCACGGGCATCGAGCCTCTGGCGCACCCGGTCGCCACGGTGCAAGACATCGCGCTACGTCTGCGTGACGACGTCGTGCAAGAAACCAATCAGCGTGACGCCAACCAGCGCAGCGCCCCTGCCGTTGAACGCGGCCTCTTCCTGGTTCCCAAGGTGATCGAATAATGAGCCACACCGAACTGCACAATCTCACGCTGGTGCAACTGGCACAGCAGCTGCGCGACAAACAGGTGTCTGCGGTCGAGGCCGCACAGCATTTTCTGGACCGCGCGCAAGCCCACCAACAGCTCGGCGCCTATGTGGCCATCGACGCAGATGCCACCCTGGCGCAGGCGCGTGCCGCTGACGCAAGGCTGGCCCAAGGCACGGCCGGTGCCCTGGAAGGCGTGCCACTGGCCCACAAAGACATTTTTGTGACCCGCGACTTTGCCACCACAGCGGGCTCACGCATGCTGAGCAATTACCGCTCGCCCTTTGACGCCACAGTCGTCAGCAAGTTAGCCGAACAGGGCGCAGTGACTTTGGGCAAGGTCAACTGCGACGAGTTCGCCATGGGTTCCGCCAATGAAAACTCGGCCATCGTCCCGGTAGGCCACAGTGCGCCCAGCCCGGTGCAAAACCCCTGGAACACGGCCCATGTGCCCGGCGGTTCATCCGGCGGCAGTGCGGCAGCAGTGGCAGCGCGCCTGGCTCCGGCGGCCACGGGAACCGACACCGGCGGCTCCATCCGCCAGCCCGCCTCGTTTTGCGGCATCACCGGCATCAAACCGACCTATGGCCGCGCCTCCCGTTACGGCATGGTGGCTTTTGCCTCCAGTCTGGACCAAGCCGGCCCCATGGCGCGCACCGCCGAAGACTGCGCACTGCTGCTAACCCACATGTGCGGCCCCGATCCCGACCGCGACTCCACCTCCCTGAACACGCCTGCCGAGGACTTCAGCCGCCACCTGAACGACGGCATAGAAGGCCTGCGCATCGGCATCCCTGCCGAATTTTTTGGCGAGGGCCTGGCCCCAGACGTGCGCACTGCCATCGATGCCTCCTTGCGCGAGTACGAAAAGCTGGGTGCCAAGTTGGTGCCCATCAGCCTGCCCCGCACCGAGCTGTCGATCCCGGTGTACTACATCATCGCGCCGGCAGAGGCCAGCTCCAATCTCAGCCGTTTTGATGGTGTCAAGTTCGGCCACCGTGCGCCGGACTACAGCGACCTGCTGGACATGTACAAAAAGACGCGCGCCCAAGGTTTTGGCGACGAGGTCAAGCGCCGCATCATGATCGGCACCTATGTGCTCAGCCATGGCTACTACGACGCCTACTACCTGCAGGCCCAAAAAATCCGTCGCATGATTGCCGACGACTTCCAAAGCGCGTTCGCTCAGTGCGACGTGATCGCCGGCCCTGCCGCGCCCACGGTTGCGTGGAAGATCGGCGACAAGTCAGACGACCCCGTGGCCAATTACCTGGCCGACATTTACACACTGCCCGCCTCCCTGGCCGGACTGCCCGGCATGTGTTTGCCTGCCGGCTTTGGCGCTGGAGGCATGCCTGTGGGCCTGCAGCTCATCGGCAACTATCTGTCGGAGTCCCGCCTGCTCAATGCAGCGCACCGCTTCCAGCAAGCCACCGATTTCCACCTCCAAAAGCCCCAGGGTATCTGACCATGACCGCCCCCCTCATCCATGGCTACGAAGTCGTGATCGGCTTCGAAACACACAGCCAGCTGTCCACCCACAGCAAGATCTTCAGCCGCGCGTCCACCGCCTTTGGCGCCGAACCCAACACCCAGGCCTGCGCCGTGGACCTGGCCCTGCCCGGCACCCTGCCCGTGATGAACAAGGGCGCGGTGGAGCGCGCCATCCAGTTCGGGCTGGCCGTGGGCTCGCACGTTGCGCCGCGCAGTATTTTTGCCCGCAAAAACTACTTTTATCCCGACTTGCCCAAGGGCTACCAGATCAGCCAATTCGAGATCCCGGTGGTGCAGGGCGGCTCGGTCGAGTTTTACCTGGGTGACGAGAAAAAGAGCGTGCGCCTGGTGCGGGCGCACCTTGAGGAAGACGCCGGCAAATCACTGCATGAAGACTTCATCGGGCAAAGCGGCATTGACCTGAACCGCGCCGGCACCCCCTTGCTGGAGATCGTGACCGAGCCCGACATGCGCTCCAGCGCAGAAGCCGTGGCCTACGCCAAAGAGCTGCACAAGATCGTGACCTGGATTGGCATTTGCGACGGCAACATGCAAGAAGGCAGCTTCCGCTGCGACGCCAACGTCAGCGTGCGCAAGCCAGGCCAGCCCCTGGGCACCCGCCGCGAGATCAAGAACCTGAACAGCTTCAAGTTCATGCAACAGGCCATCGACTACGAGATCCGCTGGCAAATCGAGCAGATTGAGGACGGTCATGCCATTCAGCAGGCCACGGTGCTGTTCAACCCCGAAACCGGCGAAACGCGGGCGATGCGCACCAAGGAAGACGCTGCCGACTACCGCTACTTCCCCGACCCCGACCTGCCCCCGCTGGTGATTGCCCCCGAATGGGTGGAAAGGGTGCGCTCCGAGATGAGCGAACTGCCGCGCGTGATGGCGGCGCGCTTTGTGGACGAACATGGCCTGCCTGAATACGACGCCACCCAACTGACCCAGAGCAAGGGGGTCGCGGCCTACTTTGAAGCCACCGCCCAGGCCTGCGGCCAACCCAAACTGGCCAGCAACTGGATCATGGGCGAAGTCTCACGCCGCATGAACACGGGCGAAGTGAGTTTTGACTCTCTGCCCGTCAGCAGCGCCCAGCTGGCCGCGCTGATCAACCGCATCGTCGACAACACCATCAGCAACAACGCCGCGCGTCAGGTGTTTGAAGGTCTGTGGAACAAGGAAGGCCCCTCCGGTAGCGAAGGCGATGTCGACGCCATCATCGAAGCCAAGGGCCTCAAACAGATGAACGACACCGGCGCACTGGAAGCCATCATCGACGAAGTGCTGGCCGCCAACCCCAAGAACGTCGAAGAGTTCAAGGCCGGCAACGCCAAGGCCCTCAACGGCCTGGTGGGCCCGATCATGAAAGCCAGCAAGGGCAAAGCCAATCCGGGTCAGGTCAATGCTTTGTTGATGAAGAAGCTCGGTTAAATGGCGCTTCTTGATGAGCAACTGGTTGAGGAATGGCTCAATCGCCAGAATTTCTTCACGATGCGTGGCATCAAATGTGGCGTTGATGAAATTGATCTTCTGGCGATCCGGCCTCAGCCTGATGGCCTTGAATGTTGGCACGTCGAAGTCCAGATTAGTTACAGGCCCGTTGGGTATATCGGGGGAGACACGAGCGCCCGCAAGCGTACACATGACGAGCTGAGGGCAGGTGTTGCTCAGTGGGTAGAAAAGAAATTCACCAGTGCACGGAAGATCAAGCGCAGGAATGAACTGTTGCAAGGAGCCAAGTGGAGGCATTTCCTAGTACATGCCGTTCTCAAGGATGCAGCGGAGCTGCCTTTGATGCAGGAACTGGGTGTTGAACTTATCCCATACCGCCAAATATTGAATGACCTTTGCAATGACAGCAAAGCCAAAAGCTCTTCGGTCGCCAGCGGCATCATTGAGATGCTCAACTACCTAAAGTAATCTTTGGATACGGGGATCACAATCCGCAGATGCACGTTTCCGCAAAGCGAGTTGTCTATTACCTCCCCGGTCACGGCGGTCAACTCGCCACGGGCTTGGGTCAGGGCCTAATGGCCCGGGGCTTTGATGTCACTGGCCGCGAGACTCGGGGCGACTTTCGAACGTTGCCCTTTGATGAGCAGGCCCAGACCATCATGGGCGACCTGCAAGGCCACTTCTGGCACGAGCATGCGCAGGTGGTGTGCAACTCCTTTGGCTCGTACCTGTTCCTGCATGCCCAGGCTCAGATGCCATCGTTTCCTGGGCGAGTGCTGCTGTTGTCGCCCATCGTGGGCGAGTTCACCAGCGATCAGACCCGCGCCACCTTTTCACCACCCAGACCCCGCTTGCTCAAGGAATTGGCAAAGGCCGCTCAGTTCAACACGCCAGCCTGTTGCGAGATCCATGTCGGAGAAGACGACTGGCAAAGCATCCCTGCCAATGTGCAGGCCTTTGGTCGGTTAACGGGGATTCCCGTCACGGTGGTACCCAAAGGCGGGCATGACTTGGGCAAAGCTTATGTGGGGCCGTTACTGGATCGGTGGCTGCCTGGCCATATCACATGAATCGCGTGACTTCTACGCTCGCGCCGTTCTGGCGGACTGTGCTTGTTGTTGCGCTGGCTTTCGGTGCTTTGGCCGCGCTCTGGATATTCTGGATGAGAGCGCCTGCGTTGGAAGTCACACACCATGACCTACGTTCGCCAGAGCAGACAGTTGCATACCGTGTCGTTCAACTGTCGGATCTTCATCTCCAGCGCTTTGATGTGTTCGAAAAATCCATCGTGGCGCAAGTCCAAGAGTTGCACCCAGACTTGGTGGTGTTGACAGGCGATGCCATCGACCGAGCAGACGCACTTCCCTTTTTGCAGGCGTTCTTGGCCGCCTTGGGGTCCATGCCTGTTTTCGCTGCCCCAGGCAACTGGGAACACTGGAGCGGTGTGGATTTCGGAACATTGAAAGCCTTATTGCGGAATCAGTCGAATGGCAGGTTCCTAGTGAATCAGCAGCAGTCCTTCACAGCACATGGACGCACGGTTCATCTGGTCGTGGTGGATGACTTCACAGCAGGTCAGCCCGATGCACGGTTATTGACCGCGAGCAACCCCAACGATCTGAGCATTTTGATTCAGCACTCACCTGGATTTTTCGATCAAGTTGAGGTGCGTCACCTGTTGATGAACCAGCGCTTTTCGCTTTGTCTTTCAGGTCATACCCATGGTGGGCAGATCACTTTGGCGGGCTGGGCCCCCTTCCGACCCCCAGGCAGCGGTCAATTCGTGAGCGGGTTTTACGACGTGCCCGGTTGTCGCCTCTACGTTTCGAGGGGACTCGGCACTTCTGTGTTGCCTGTGCGTTGGGGCGCTGCACCAGAAATTGCAGTGTTTGATCTGTAAAGAACCATCCTTCCGAATATGGGAAAGGATCAAAGTTCTTCACGTCCCACGGGGCCACCAAAGTCCACCCCTTCATGCGTATTGTCATTGGTGATGCCCGCCAACAAATCCTCAACCTTGTACCGCGTCCCCCGCCCCGTTCCCGTCTGCACCAATACCCCCATCGCACACAGCGCCGTGAGTTCGCGGTAGGCCGTGGCGCGTGACACGCGGCACAGGTTCACGTATTTCTCGGTGCTGATGCCGCTGGCAAAGCCGTCTGGCCCCACGTCGTACAGCTTGTTGATCGCCTTGGTTTGTGTGGGTGTGAGTTGCGGGTGTTGCTCGCGCAGTTCGGCCCAGAAGCGGGTTTTGCGCAGGGCTATTTGCATGTGTTCCCAGGTGGCATCGGCGGCTTGGTGCACGCAGCCCACAAACCATTGCACCCAGGGAGTCACGTCCATGTTGGCTTGCCCGGTGGCTGCTTGCAGTTGAGCGTAATAGCCAGCCCTATCGAGCCACATTTGTTGCGACAAGCTCCACAGGCGTTTATCGGTTTTGAGGTCTTGCGCCAGCGCCATTTCGACCAAGGCTCGACCCACGCGGCCATTGCCGTCTTCGAACGGGTGAATAGCCTCCAGCCACAGGTGCGCCAACGCCGCACGCATCAGGCCGTCGGTCTTTCCAAGGCTGCTGTTGAACCACTCAATCAGCCGCGCCATCTGCGCATGCACGTCGGCCGACTCAGGGGCTTGGTAGTGCACGACATCCGACTTGCCCAGGCGGGGCGTGACGATCTGCATGGGCTCGGCATGGTCGCGATAGGCACCAGTGCGGATTTTCTGAACACCGCTGCGCCCATTGGGGAACAAGGCGGATTGCCAGCCGTGCAAGGTCTCGTGCGTCAAAGACTGATGGGTTTGTTCCATGGCCGCTTGCAGCACATCGAGCGTGGCTTCGGTGCGCGCATCGCGCTCCATGGCTTTGGCATCTTGCAGGCCCAAGCGCCGGGCTGCCGAAGCCCGCACCGAGTTGACTTGCAGGATTTCACCCTCAATCTGGGCGGTGGCAGTGGCCTCTTCGACCCAACCTTGCAGTTGCAGGTCGCCCAAGTCCATCAATTGCAGATGGCTGGCCAAGCCCATGGCCCGCCCTTGCGCAAAGCGCGCAGCGACCAGCGCGGGTTGCAGCGCGGCCAGATCGACCTGAAATTCAGGCCATTGCGGGGATTGCCAGAGGTACATGAAGCGTATTTTCATGGATTTACGCTTTATTTGTGAAGCGTAAATGGCTTTTTTATGCTTCATGAGTCGCGCAGAAAGTCAATACCAGTCTCAACCATAGACCAAGGGCAACTCATTGATCCGTGACCCCCACACCTGCACGTAACCAACATGCAGCTAAGATATGCGCACATTTCAATGCGCATGGAGATCACTATGCCAGCCACCCACACAGCCCCTCGCGTGCGCACCAGCGCATCCGGAAAGCGTGCCACCAATTTAAGCCTGAGCAGCGATGTACTGGACGCAGCAAAACAGCTCGCCATCAACATTTCTCAGGTCTGCGACAGCCACTTGCGTGAAGTCGTGCGCCGCGAACAGGAGCGTCAATGGCGCGAGGATCATGCCGACTTCATCGCGGCTTACAACGCCACCATCGAGGCTGAAGGCCTGCCACTGGATGAATGGAGAAGCTTCTGATGGCACGCTTTGACGTCTATGCCAACCCTGGCAGCCATGCGGCCTCCACCCCTTACCTGCTGGATGTTCAGAGCGACTTGCTCAACGGCCTGGACAGCAGGATGGTGATTCCCTTGCGCAGTCTCAAGCACTTCCCCAAGGTCAAGCTGCCGACTCGGCTGACCCCCATCTTCACCATCGAAGGGGAAGCGTGCCTGCTCGAAACGCCCAAAATGGGCGCGGTTCCGCAACGGGTGCTGAAGTCACGGGTCACATCGCTCGCCCAATCCCAGGGCCAGATCACTGCCGCACTCGATTTTTTGTTCCAGGGTTATTGATCGACCATGCCACCTGCGAGGCAGTCGAGGGCCACGGCTGGGGATACCTTGCACGCACCTCAGAGCAAAGTCGGCTTGTCTGAAGAAATCGCAGCAAACTGACAGGCCTCAGCCCTTGGGTGCCGCCGCCCAAAGGCGTTTCAGGCGCTCAAGCTCGTCGTCAAACCGATGATTGATACGGGCAATTTCTACATCTTGCTCCGCCATGAAGCGCTCCTGGCTGGCCAGGCCCTGGCGCACCTCCTCCAGCTGCCTTTGCAAGCTCAGTGGCGCTTTGCTGGGGTCTTTCTTGTAAAACTCCATCTGCTCATCGACGTGCTGGCGCTCCCGTTTGAGTTCTGCCACACGCACCAGCAAAGCTACTTTCACGGCGTCGACCTGGGCAATGGCCTGGGCTCGCTCCCGGTCGTGCACGGTCTGGCTGGGATAACGGATAAGCAGCGCACGGTCCATGCGCTTTTCTTCGGCGATGCGGGCTTGGGCATCGCGCTCCTGGCGCGCTTTGGCCTCTTGCTGGGCACGTTCCAGATCCGACATGGCCGGTGGCACTGTGGCCTTGACCGTGCCACTGGGGTTGAGCACTTTCTGAGCACGGTCCACACATTCAGAAATCAACCGGTCCGATGTCAGCGTGCGGCCCTTGGCGTCCACGCAGGTGTAAATGCCAGGACCCGGGGTTTGGGCGCATGCAGCAAAAGCAGATAGCAACGCCCCCGCCAGGAACGCACTCGTCAGCGCGTGACGGCCCAGGCTCATGCCAAGGCGCCCTCGTCCACGCCATAGCGCTGCCGATACGCCAGCACCCGCTGGTGGTCGGCTGCCAGGCCCTCGCTGCTGTGTACTTCGAGGTACTGCAACAGGTCATTCAGGCGGGCGATGGCGCAGACCTGCAAGCCCAGTTGTCCGCGCACATATTGCACGGCGCTGTAAGGCACATCCACCACGGCGTCACCCTGCTTTTCGGTGGCCATTTCCTGGCGGTCCAGCGCAATCGCCACCGCGTGCGGCGTGGCGCCAGCTGCGCGAATGATGGCAATCGACTCGCGGGCGGCTGTGCCAGCGCTCATCACGTCGTCCACGATCAGCACCCGGCCCTTGAGCGGCGCACCCACCAGGGTGCCGCCCTCGCCATGGTCCTTGGCTTCCTTGCGGTTGTAGGCAAAAGGCACGTTGCGGCCCAGCCGGGCCAGCTCAACCGCCAGTGCTGCGCCGAGGGGAATTCCTTTGTAGGCAGGGCCAAAAATCATGTCGAATTCGATACCGCTTTGCAGCAAACGCTGGGCATAGAATTGCGCCAATCGGCCCAAACTGGCTCCGTCGTCAAACAGGCCAGCGTTGAAAAAATAGGGGCTCATGCGGCCCGCCTTGGTTTTGAACTCACCAAACTTGAGCACGCCGCACTCGACGGAAAACTGCACAAATGCCTGCGCCAGCGCGTCTTGACTGCCCGCCTGATTACCCAACACCGCCCCAACTTCAGCCATAGGAAAACCCTTGTTTACATTGACCAGCCTCAACCTCAACGGCATCCGTTCTGCCACCAGCAAAGGGCTGGAGGACTGGCTGGCCCGACATGCGCCGGATTGTATTTGCGTGCAAGAAGTCAAGGCCCAGCACGATGATGTCCAAGGACGCTTTGACGCCCTGGCGGGTCTGCCAGGGTATTTTCAATTTGCCGAGAAAAAAGGCTACTCGGGCGTGGGCATTTACTCCCGCCACGAACCTAGCGACGTGGTAGTAGGCTTTGATGGCGGCGAATTTGACGCCGAGGGGCGCTATGTGGAGCTGCGCTTTGACACCCCGGCGCGCAAACTGTCCATCATCAGCAGCTACTTTCCCAGCGGCTCTTCGGGCGACGACCGTCAGCAGGCCAAGTTCCGTTTCCTGGGCCTGATCTACCCGCATCTGCAGCAACTCAAAGCCGAGCGCGAGTTCATCCTGTGTGGCGACATCAACATCGCGCACCAGGAAATTGACCTCAAAAACTGGAAAGGCAATCGCAAGAATTCGGGTTTTTTGCCTGAAGAACGTGCCTGGATGACCCAACTGCTGGCCACGCCAGAAGGTGCCGGCCTGGTAGACGTGTACCGCAGCCTGCACCCCAACACCACAGACGAGGCCTACACCTGGTGGAGCAACCGCGGCCAAGCCTACGCCAAGAACGTGGGCTGGCGCATTGACTACCACCTGGCGACGCCATCCTTGGCGGCAACGGCCAAAGAAGTGGCTATCTACAAAGCCCAAAAATTCTCCGACCATGCGCCAGTGACGGTGGAGTACGACTTCCAAGTTTGACCGGTGATGTGGCGGGCGGCTTGCGACCCTGAGCGGGCTTATCAGTCATCGAAGTAAGCCTGTTAGCTGACATTCGATGAATGTCGCCATCACGGCCGCAACGACCGGTTGCGGCTAGGCCGATCTCCTCATTGGACTACGGTCTCCGACCAGATGCGGGTATCCGTCGGTGGCAGCGTGAAGGTGTTCCATCTTCAAAGACAGCTCGTTCTAAATTGCATCAGATCGGCGCTTCTACCCCCGACAACTGAAGCACTGCAGATGGCAATCTATCGCCCCGAATATTCACTGCCGCCACTTCTGCATTGATTTGCTTCAACTCAACTGAGGTGAAGTTAATGGACGCGGCACCCAGGTTCTCTTCCATATGCGCCGCATTGGTCGTGCCCGGGATAGGAACAATCCAGGGCTTCTGTGCAAGCAACCAGGCCAGAGCCAATTGCGCAGGTGTCGCGTTCTTGCGCTCCGCCCAGTTTCTGACCACGTTGACCAGGGCCATATTGGCTGGCAGAGCTTCGGGTGCAAAGCGCGGCACCATGGCGCGAAAGTCCATATCCGGGCTGGTAGCAAACCGCGTGTCGGCCTTGACCGAACCAGTCAGGAAGCCCATGCCCAGCGGGCTCCAGCAGACAAAGCCTATGCCCAACTCTTCACAGATGGGCAGCACCTGGGCCTCCGGCCCGCGCCACAGCATGGAGTATTCGTTCTGGATTACGGCCAGCGGCAGCTCGGCGTGCGCGCGGCGTATCGTCTGCACGCCCGGCTCGGACAAGCCGTAATGCAAGACCTTGCCCTCTGCAACCAGGTCTTTGACGGCACCAGCCACGTCTTCAATCGGCACCTGCGGATCCACCCGGTGCTGAATCAGCACATCGATACGGTCGGTGCGCAGACGGCGCAATTGGGCCTCGACCACCTGCTTGATGTGCTCGGGCCGGCTGTTCTGGACGCCCAGGCGTTTGCCGGTCTTGAGGTCGATATCAAAGCCGAACTTGGTTTCCAGCACCACTTTGTCGCGCAGGCCTTGCAGCGCCTCGCCCACGATCTCTTCGGAGAGAAAGGGGCCATAGGCCTCGGCCGTGTCAATCAGCGTAACACCGCGCTCCACCGCTCTGCGAATCAGCGCTACGGCGGCCGGGCGGTCAAAGCCGCTGTGGTAGGCGTCGAGCACCGCTCCCGGTACCGAACCCGGATGCCACTGGCAACCCAGTCCAACCGGGAAGACCTCAAACGGGCCCAGTTTGCGCCGCTGGCCTGCCGTGCGTTGACGTGGAGCACCCGCCACTGGGCTGGCGGCCTGGCTGGCGCAGGCGGACAGCAGCCAGGGAGCCAGGCCCAGACTGGCAGCGGTGGCCAGCAGTTGGCGGCGCTCTAAGCCTTGGGGTTGATGCGATGTGCGGGTATCTTGCTTGGACATGGTGATCACTCCGGGTTGGAAACAGGCTGTGCGGTCAATCAGGCGGGGATGTGGCGTTCGCTCATCCACTTCACCATGGCCGGATCGCGATGCGAGAAGAAGCTGCTGGTATTGGTGTCCAGTGTGGTGATGCGCTCCATATCTTCGGCATCAAGTCGGAAATCAAACACGGCCAGGTTCTCGGCCATGCGCTCCTTATGCACCGTCTTGGCCAGCGTAGCAACGCCGCGCTGGATCAGCCAGCGCAGCACCACCTGGCCCACCGACTTGCCGTGGCGCGCGCCGATGGACATCAGCACTTCGTTCTGGAACAGGTTATTGCGCCCCTCGGCAAACGGTGCCCAAGCCTGCGCCTGCACGCCAAGCTCCTGCATAAACGGCACGCTGTCCAGTTGCTGCTGGAACGGGTTCACCTCCACCTGGTTAACGGCCGGGGTGATCTCGTTAAACACCTTGATGTCCATGAGCCGGTCCGGGTGAAAGTTGCTCACGCCAATGGCGCGCAACTTGCCCTGCTTGTGGGCCTGCTCCATGGCGCGCCAGGCGCCATGCACATCGCCATAGGGCTGGTGAATCAGGTACAAGTCCAGATAGTCAAGTTGGAGGCGCTGCAGCGACTTGTCGATCGCCTTTTGTGTGCGCTCAAAGCCGACATCCTGCACCCACAGCTTGGTGGTGACAAACAGGTCTTCGCGCGCCACGCCGGCAGCGCGCAGGCCTTTGCCCACGGCATCTTCGTTCATGTACGAGGCAGCGGTATCGATCAGGCGGTAGCCGGCCTGGATGGCGTCGATGACACTGCGCTCGCACTCCTGTGCGTCAGGAATCTGGAAGACTCCAAAGCCAAGGGTGGGCATTTTGCAGCCGGTGTTCAAAGTGACATGTTCCATGGAAATTTCCTAAGCGGTTCGTATGGGCCAGACTGTAAGAAGTCCAATGCCATCTGAATAGATGCAAATGCATTGTTGAATTAGCATCTAAAAAGGGATAATTAGATTCAGGAGAAGCACCATCCATGGCCATCAATGAACTGCGTTCAGTGTCCACGTTTATCAAGGCGGCTGAGCTGGGTAGCCTGCGCCGGGCCGCGCAGGAACTCGACATCAGCCCCCAGGCCGCTAGCAAGGCGCTGGCGCAGCTGGAGAAACATCTGGCAGTGCGGCTGTTTCACCGCACCACTCGCGTCATGTCCTTGACCGATGCCGGCCAACGCCTACTGGAAGAGGTGCAGCCGGCCTTGCTCGGCGTGCAGCGCGCGCTGGCAAAGGCCAGAACCACCAGCGATGAATTCGCCGGACCGCTGCGCATTGCCGGCCCGCGCACCACCTTCCAACCCATTCTTTGGTCGCTGATCGAGGAGTTCTGCGAGCGCTATCCCGGCATACAACCAGATGTGCTGCTGGAGGACCGTGTAGGTAATTGGGTGGAAGACCGGGTTGATGTGGGCTTTCGCCTGGGACCTTCAGCGGACGAAGGGGTGATTGCGCGGCGCTTGTTCCCGCTGCAGTTGGTGGTCTGTGGCGCGCCAGCGTATTTCGAGCGCCATGGTGTGCCGGAATCACTGGCTGCGCTGTCCGGCCACCGCTGCAGTGTGTTTCGCCATCCGGCCACTGGCAAGCTCGCGCCCTGGCATGTGATGCTGGACGGGCAATTGGTAGAGCAACCCGTGGTCCCCGCCATCATCAGCAACGACGAGGTGCTGGAGTTGCACGCGGTGGTGTCTGGCAAGGTACTGGGGCAACTGGCCGGTGCGAGTGCTGCGCCCTATATCCGCAGTGGCCAACTGGTGCCCATTCTGTTGAACCACATGCCTGACATAGCCAGCTACTTTGTGTACTTCGGCAGCAGAATTTCGCAGCCAGCACGCGTCCGAGCCTTTGTGGACTTGGCCGTCGAACGCCTCACAGCCACCTCACCGTACACGCTGAGCAGCAAGGAGCTCGCCAGCGCAAAGACCCAACTTCCAGGTCTTATTCGCAGGTTCAAGGGCAGGCCGAAAACTGACGAATCATGAAGTGGGTAAATGACTGCTGACGGGCCGGAATTCTGATGGTTCAAGTGTCGGCAATGGGCACTGACCCGAGCTGTCGAGTGACCGGTCCAGGGCAAATCTTTTCAGTGGCTGACGACGCCAACATACCCGAACACCACTCAAAAAAACGCCATGGTCCGGACTTCAATACTTTCCCTCCTGGCCGCATCGGGGGGAGTTGTTGGGTCTTCAAAGGCTGAGTGGCCCATGAAGCGGCAGCGCCCATCCGTGCATGAGTCGTAGGTTTTGAGCAGCAGCGCGTGCTGTGCCTCCATGTGAGGGAAATACAGCCAGCGGTGCTGGGGGTTGTGGCGCATCACATAAATTTCGCCGGTGCGATCGCTGTACTTCAAATCCATGCGCAGCAGGTCTGCCGCGTCATGAGTCTGGGCATCGATCATGGCCAGCGGTAGCTCTTCAACCCGGTTGTACAAAGGCTTCCACACATTGAAAAAGGCGACCCGGTTTTGCAGTAAGGGTTCCGCTTGTTCCTTCATCACGTCCCGCACACGCTGTGGCCCGCTCATCACGGTGTAATCACTGTGCACCAGCAGAACCGCCGGGCGCTGGGCTTCGGTCTGCACCTTGAGATCGGCAGGCATTCTTTTGCGTATCGTGTGATCAAAGATCACCACTTGCCTGGCGCCGGTGTGCAGTTTCACGTAGCTGATGACCTGCTGGTAAAAAACTTTGCGGATCAAGTCATCGTTGTCGAACTGCGTGAACTGCGCGCCAAAGTCGTGCAGCTCAAAGCCCTCCCGGTCTACCGAGAGCTGGTCCACCTCAGCCCAGCCGTCGTGGACCACCACCTTCTGCGCATCTGTTCCCGGCGGGTTAAGTTGGAGACCGGGATCAGGCTCGTAGAAGTAGTAGTCGATCGGTCGACCGTTGTCGACCGAATAGTTCATGGTGGCAGTAACGTCTGCAACGGTCATCATGCGATAGCCTTTTTGGTTGTGAAGCCCTCGCCCACCCAAGACCTCTCCCAGCAAGGCAGGGACTCAACGTCTTCGTACATCCAGCGACGGATGTTGGGGTGGTTGACGAGGGGAAGCTGTTGCCAGCCGTGCAAGTGCATGGGTGAGGCAAGTGCAATGTCGGCAATGGTGGGGTGAGGCGTTCCGGCCACCCACTGATGGGATGCGAGGCGTGCATCCAGAATACCCGCCAACTTGTGGAAGGTTTGCAGTTGCGCATCCAGAATGGCCGGATCGGGCGCACCTCCCAGCAGAGGCTTTACGCAGTTCTCAACCAGGAAGACGTAGCAACTTGGGAACCAGCTCGACGACTCCCAGAGCATCCAGCGGTTGATGTCTGCACGGGTCTTCAGGTCCTGGGGGTAGTTGTCGGTGACCTTGTATTTGTCGGCTGCGTACTGAAGGATGGCGTTCGACTCCCACAACACGAAATCGCCGTCTTTCATGGCTGGCAAAGAAGCATTCGGATTAATGGCGGCATAGGCAGCGGATTTCTGCTCGGCCTTGAAATAGTCGACATGAACCAGCTCATAGGGCACCTCCATCAAGTCCAGTCCGGCCAGGACTTTGCGGCAGTTGACGGTGATGGGGTCGGCGTAGATTTGCATATTTGTCTCCAGTAGATTTGTCTTTGATGACGATCAAACTTTGACCGCGTGCAAATTCTGAATCTTGAGAATGGTTTCCACAATACACTCAAATGGAAATCTACTGTGCTCGATATAGAAACAATAAAACCGCCACCGATGCAACGTTGTGGCGGTTTTTTCGCCCTGCGAACAGGTAAATATCCATGATCAGCTCCGACATGCTCATCGCCTTTGTGAAGGTGGCCGAAAACCTCAGCGTCAGCAAAACGGCCAATGCCTTGACCGTTGGCAAAAGCGTGGTCAGTAAAAGAATCGCCCAACTTGAAGCCCAGTTGGGCGTCACACTGTTTAGCCGGAGCACACGTCAGGTGGCGCTCACATCAGCCGGGGAGACCTACCTGGAGCACGCCAGGAAGGCGCTGGTGGAATTAAGTGCAGGCGAGGAAAGGCTGACGGCGTTGCGCTCAGACCTGCAGGGAAAAATTCGGGTCACTGCGCCTGTTTCATGGGGGCAACGCATACTTTGCAAAAAAATACCCGAGTTCCTGCGTATGCATCCTGGCATCGAATTGGAACTGCTCCTTTCCGACCGGATGATGGACCTGGCCTACGAAAGAATCGATGTGGCGTTCAGATGGAGTTCGGCGCAAGACAACAAGGATCTCTACACCCGTACCGTTGCTCCTATTGCATGGGTGCTGGTCTGCGCGCCCCAATACATCGCCGCTCATGGGCAGCCACCCACCCCACAGTCGCTGGAAGGTCATTTGTGCCTGTTCTACTGGAGGGACCCGTCCGATGACTGGTGGACCTTGGCCGACGGCACGGAGCTGGTTCGGGTCAGAGTGAATGGCCGATATCACGTGGACAACCCGGAGGCCGTGCTTGAAGCCTGCATGCAGGGCTTGGGCATTGCGCTGCTGCCAGACTATTTGTGCTCCGATGCGCTGGCCAGCGAAAGACTGATCAGGGTCTTGCCAGCGTGGTCTCCCAAGACTCGTTTCGGCGATCAGATCACAGCCATGGCGCCACCCGACCGAATGAGGATTCTGAGAAACAAGGTCTTCATTGACTTCATCATCCAGTCCTGCGCCGTCATGCCCACACCCGCAGGATGAAGACCTGCATGACGCCCGGCACGGCCACTAAAATGCATGCTTGGCCGCGCACCTGGCGAGCACTCACCGGGCGCTCGCCGCTCCCAACACCCTCTTGCCCAATGGCCGCATGAAAGATCACTACTCCGCCCTGGGACTTGGCAGTTCTGCCACGCTGGCCGACATCAAAAAAGCGTTTCGTCAGAAAGCGTCTCAGTACCACCCCGACCGCAACTCGGATGCCAGTGCACCCGCGCTGTTCAGGGCCGTGCAGGAGGCCTACGAGGTGTTGTCGAACGATGACAAACGCCAGGCCTATGATGACAACCGCCGCCGTAACCTGCTGGACAACCCGGCAGAAACGGCGCGTGACATCTGGCAAGCCTACTTTGAACCATTGGTTCAAACTGCGCGGCAGGGCCGCTGACCCGGCTTTACTTCCTGCTCCCCGCTTCCACACGCCAACAGAGACCACAAACGTGAGCACCTCATCTTTTTTTCATCAGCTGCGCTCCAGTTACCAATCTGAGCTTGACGACCTGCGCTCGGACTCCGAAGGCCATGATGTGCTTCGCAAGCGATTGGCAGAAAAGCGCCGTGAGTTGGGTTTTCTGGTCAAGATGATGGAGCTCAGCCCCGAGATGGTGGCGGTGGTCTTGCATCAAGCCTTTCGCTTTACCAGCAACACCGTCATGGACCACCTGGTGGCGCAAGATGCAGACGAGTTGCCCGCCTGGGACAGCATCAGGGACACGATAGACATTGCCCCTTGGGCGGGTGAGATTGTCAAAACCATCCTGAAAGAGCCCATGGGCGAGTGGTTCATGACCATTGCAGCTGCGCTCGAGTACCTGCACCACAAGCCACTCACGGCCGCAGAGCGTGCCCAGATCGAGGATGAGGACGAAGACGGCCAAAAGGACCGTGACGAGGTGCGCGACCAGCGCCACGACGACCATCACACCGAAGATCACGACGAGGAAGCGTTCAATGACCGCGCCCGCCAGGAAGCCGGCGACGACTGGCTGGCCGAGCAGGGCTTCGACCGCAAAGACTGACGAATTGACCAGCTACCTATGAACGCACTAGCCCTGATTCAAAAAACCCAAAGCCTGATTGCCGCTGGCGACATCACTGCTGCCGAGGCAGCCCTGGTGGAACTCGCCGACACCGAGGGGGACAACGCCCTGATGGTGGTGCTGGAGCAGCTGCCGCCCAAAGACATCCTGGCGGTGATTCGCGAGTACGACAACTCCCGGGAGTCGGTCATCAACTTGCTGGTCACGCCTGAGCAGTTTGCCCGTGCGGTGGTGATCGAAAAGCAATACAAGGACCTGAGCCGCACCCACCTGCGTGGCATGGTCAATTCGATCATCTTTCGCGAAGATGCCGACCCGGTCGAGTTTCTGAACGCCATTGGCGACCTGGAAGGTGGCGCAGAAGCGCTGGCCGATTACTTTTCAGAAAAATGGGCCCGCATCGAGGCCTTTGCTCGCTCCGGCACCTTCGAAGATGGCGAGGAAGATGTCGACATCCTCTCAGAGGTGGAACTGCTGGCCAACGCCTATGTCAAACCCCGCGTTGATGAGGACGAGGTGGCCGACCAGGACTGGATGCAGCTGGCCTGGCTGTTACGCCACGAGTGCCCCGATCTGTTTGTGGAAATGCTGCTGGTGTTGCGCGCCAAGGTCCGTGCGTTTGACCAAGGCTTGGGCGAGGAAGCGCAGGCTGAAGAAGACGACGGCAAGGTGGAAACCAGCGACACCGACCGCGGCAAGGCCACCCCGGCGGCTCTTGAAGCCGACGAAGAGTCAGCCATTTAGGCACCATGTCCGAAGCCTCATCGACCCCATCCGTGGCCGAGCAGACGGTTGCGCTGTTCGACGCCCGGCCTTACTTTGAAAAAGTCCTGGTCCACGGCATTGCGCACGGCATCATCGACCAGGCCAGGCTGGACACCCTGCAGACCGAGGCCCCCAAAGGCATGGTGCAGATTGCGCGCTACTTTGGCAGCGAGTTTCTGCGGCCCGAGCTCGAAAAGGCCCGCGAGCGCATCGTCAACCTAGTCAGTTTGAACCTGGAACTCCACAGTGGTGGCGACCTGAATGCGGCGGCCCGGGCCCTGCGCGACAACAGCCTGCTGTCCCGATCCAAGGGCGCGTCTGACATGCTCAAAGCCCTGATTGCCATGCCGCAAAGCACCCACTTCGGCATGAACGAGAACAGCGGCTTTACCGATGACCACATCCCCCAACTGGCCAAATGGTCGCTGCGCAGCCTGGCGGACTACCAGGCCGAGCTGGCCAAGCGTAGTCAGGTGGCGCAGGTCATCCGGGCTGCGCTTTGGTGTGCCGAGCAATGGGGCTTGGATGCTGACGAGCTGGAGGAGGCGGGCCGAGATGCTGAAGCCGTGATACGCACCGCCCTGCTCATGCTCGCCACGCGCCAGAGCCAGTTGCCCGACTGGGCGACCTTCCAGAAAACCGTGGCTATGCTGCGCAGAAAGTTTGACCCCGGCCAGGCTGCCAGCTTGACGCTAGCCTTGCCCAAGAACCTGCCGACCGAATTCAACACCGTGGTGGATGAGATACGCGCCGGCATAGCCTCAGACCTGCCCAAAATTCTGGACAGTTCCCTGCCGGTTCGCAAACTGTTTGATCAGACTCCTGCCTTCATGGGGCGCTATTTCTGGGTCGAAGACGGGTTAAGCGAGGTGGATGACTTTGATCGCGCGGCCTCGGCGGCCTGGCACAAGGCCACCGGCGGGCACAGCGACGACAGCTCACTGCTCACACTGTTTTTGTGCATGGCCGCAGGCAGCCCACACAAGACGCTGCTCACGGCCAAAGGGGCGCTGGCGCTGGTGCGCAAGATCAGAAAGTCAGGATTGAAGCCCGAACTTGTTTCGGACTTCATCCGGGGCCATGCCCCTGCGCATCACCAAAGCGACTATCTGAAAACCTGGCAGGACTTTCTGGACGATGCGCGCAGCTGCCTGCTCAGCGACCGCGACGACCTGCTGCAAGACGCCGTGGCCCTGTTGCGGCGCGAGTGCAACGTCGCACCGGGCTGAGCTGGCCGGTCTACAAAAGCCGCTTTGGTCGCTTTCAAAAAAAGAGCAGCATAACGGAAATCATTATTTCCAAAAATAATGGGTTTTGAGCATAATGCTGGCTGTTATGCCAGCCAAATCTCCATCCCTCTATCCCAGCCAGACCCGTTTGCTGCGAGCCCTGGGCACGCGTCTGCGTGAGGCTCGCCTGCGCCGACGGTTCACGGTCATCCAGGTCGCCGAGCGGTCAGCGGTGTCCCGCCCGACACTCAACAAGGTCGAGCAAGGAGACGCCTCGGTCACCCTGGGCACCTACCTGCGGGTGCTGACGGTGCTGGGCCTGGAAAGTGATCTGGACCTCCTGGCCGCGACCGACCCCGTGGGGCGCCGATTGCAGGATGCCGAGTTGACTGTGCCCCGTCGCGCGTCCAAACGACGCATGTCCGCGACAGGCCTGGACAAACGATCCGACGCTCAGGCCCAAGCCCCTGAAGACGGGGCTGTGCCGTGAGTCTGGCAGCGCGCGAGATGACGGTGGCCGCTTCTGCTCAAACCATCCCAGACGCACTGGAGGTGTGGCTGGACGATCCAACGTTCGGACCACTCACACACCTGGGTCGATTGCATCGCTCCGGCAGGGAGTCGGTGCGCTTCGAGTATTCGCCTTTGTGGCTGAAGAGCCCGGCCGCTTTTGCACTGGACCCCGAGCTTGCACTGGCGGGGGGTAATTTTCACCCCAAGGACTCCAACTTCGGCATCTTCATGGATAGCTGCCCCGATCGTTGGGGACAGACCTTGATGAAACGACGCGAAGTCGTAGAGGCTCGTCAGCAGGAGCGCGCCCGACGTGAGCTGCGACCCTGGGACTTCTTTCTGGGCGTGCAAGACATCACTCGCATGGGTGCCCTGCGGTTTTCGGCGCTGCAAAGCGACCGCCAACTCTCACGAGAACCGGCTCCCGCATTCGTGGACGGCGGCGCACTGGCCAACCAGGCACTTGCTGCGCCTGCCCTGACGCAAATAGGCGAGCTGCAAGCGGTAGCACTGGAGCTCACGCGCAAAAAGGTGGACGACCTGGACTTGCTGCAACAGTGGCTCAAAGTGCTGGTGGCACCTGGCGCCTCTCTGGGCGGAGCACGACCCAAAGCCAACCTGCAAGACGGACAAGGTCGCCTGTGGATGGCCAAGTTCCCTGGCGCAGAGGACGATCACGACTGGGCATTGCGAGAGATGCTGGTACATCAGCTAGCCCAAGCCTTCGCGCTGAACGTATCGCCTGCCAGACTGGAACGCATCGGTCGCGGCTATCACACCTTCGTGACCCAGCGGTTCGACCGCGACGAGCAGGGGCGTAGGCGCTTTTTCACCTCGGCAATGGCAGTGCTTGGTCGTACCGACAGCGAGGACGCCTCGTACCTCGACATAGCTGAATTCATCGCGGCGCGGCAAGGGGTGCCTGGCAAGATTGGCCAAGACCTGCGCGAGCTCTTCCGTCGGGTGCTGTTCAACGTAGCTGTGGCTAATCGGGACGACCACCTGCGCAACCACGGTTTCATTCGCGAAATTCAGGGCTGGCGACTGGCCCCGGCTTACGACATGAACCCATCCATCAAAAAAGATAGCCATGTGCTGGCGCTGGATGAAGTGAGTGTCGAGCCGGAACTGGCCACGGTCATGGCCACGGCAGAGTTCTACCGCGTCTCAGTGTCACAAGCACAAGAGGACCTCGCCCGCTTGCGCAAGGTGCTGGCCACCTGGGAAGACAGGGCCAGGTTGCTTGGTCTGTCTACAGAAGATCGGGCCGAACTGAAAGACTGCTTTCAAGTCTGAGGCCCTGCTGCGACGCGAATGCAACATCGCACCGGGCTGAAGGCGCAGGGGCTGCCTAGTCCTTCGGCCGGATATCGGTCACCACCAACTTGCCACCTTCATCCACCACCATGAACCGGACCTTGTCGCCCGGTTTGAGCTTGGCCAGCAGCGCCTTGTCTGCCACGGTAAACACCATGGTCATGCCCGGCATGTCCAGGTGCTTGATGTCGCGGTGGCGCAGGGTGATCCTGCCATTGGCCGGATCCACCTTTTTTACCTCACCATCAGTCATGGAAGCAGCGCTCTGGGACGCCTCCATGCTGGCGTGATCAATTTGGGTTTGAGCGCCACCTCGTGCAGGCAAGGCCATGCCGAGGATCAAGGCAGACAAAAGCAAAATGGATGTGGCGGGAATCTTGTGAAAAGTCTTCATGGCGTTCTATTTGGTCATTTAGAGGTCAGTGTCCGCTGTGTGAGCTGGGCTTGCGCACCCGGACTTCAGTGGGGCTAACAGGCATTTGAGCGCGCAGCATGGACTGACCGCCTTCAGCCTTGGCGCGGACGGGCTCGGTCAGGGTACCCGCATACGCTTGCGCCACGGTGTCTGGGGGGTGTTTGAACCATCCCGGGTCGCTGTAGTCGCCAGGCTTCTGGTCTTTGCGCACCTTGAGCACACTGAACATGCCCCCCATCTCGACCGATCCAAACGGACCCTGGCCGGTCATCATAGGTGCGGTGTTGTCGGGAATGGGCATTTCCATCTCGGTCATGTCCGCCATGCCGCGCTCGCCCATGACCATGTAATCGGGAATCAGCTGGTGAATCTTTCGGGTCAGACCGCGGTGATCCACGCCGATCAGGTTCGGCACGTTGTGGCCCATGGCGTTCATGGTGTGGTGGCTTTTGTGGCAATGAAAGGCCCAGTCGCCCTCTTCGTCCGCCACAAACTCCACCTGGCGCATCTGCCCCACCGCCACATCAGTGGTGACCTCGGGCCAGCGGGCGGTTTTAGGTACAGGCCCGCCGTCGGTACCGGTCACGGTGAATTCATGGCCGTGAAGATGGATAGGATGGTTCGTCATGGTCAGGTTGCCTACACGGATGCGCACCTTGTCGTTCAAACGCACGTTCAGACTGTCGACGCCGGGAAAGATGCGACTGTTCCAGGCCCAGAGGTTGAAGTCCAGCATGGTCATGGTCTTGGGCGTGTAGCTGCCGGGGTCGATGTCATAGGCATTGAGAAGGAAGCAGAAGTCGCGGTCCACCTCGCTAATCAGCGGATTTTTGGTCTT
>JBEEJZ010000181.1:0-5277 GCA_041168905.1 Pseudomonadota bacterium
CGGCACGATTTGTTCTGAAGTGACGTAAGGGCGGAGAACGACCTTCTTGGCACTTCTTTGCATTGCCCTAGCGAGTGCGAATGTTTCGAAAAATTGTGATGAGATCCGTTGGTTGGCCTTAGCGGCCTTGTAAGGCGTTCTTGAAAGAGGAAAGATAAATGAGTATTTTTGACAGACTTTTCGGTGGTCATCAGGGTGGCGGCCACCATGGTGGGGCGCATCACGGTGATCGCCACGGCTATGGCGGTGGGTACGGAAGCGGCGGACCTCCAACCAGCGGAGGAGGCAACGCCGGCGTTGCATGCCCGAACTGCAAGGCGCTGAACGCGCTAGGGGCTCGTTTCTGCCAGCAGTGCGGAACTACGTTGGTTCCTTCTGCGTGCACGCAATGCGGAACGACCCTGCAAGCGTGGGCGAAGTTCTGTGCTCATTGCGGAAAGGCAGCGACTTGACGGAACCATCTTTGTAGGCGACAACTTTTCGGTGTCGCTTGCACTGACTTGGCCTGTGAAAGTTCCTGTCATGCATGATTTGATGAATTTGATGATCAAGTTAAGGAGCGTCTGCTTTAACCTCTTCGAGATGTGCTGATGCCACCAATTCGAATCGCTGCGCAGGTTCAGGCCGCTGGCTGCTGATGCACTTTTGACTACCGGATATTCACGCAGCCGTATGCCCCTTCAAGTTGCACTGGCCGCCGTCACATGCGGTGCCAAGCATCGATGTCCTCGAAATTGAAAAGTAGTAATGACGTATCCGAATCGCAAATCCTATTGGTATTCCGTGGCGTTCATCGTGCTTGCAATCGACCAAGCCACTAAGAGTCTCATTGATCTGACCACGCCGCTGGGCTGGTCACTTGAAGTGACACCGTTTTTCAATCTGGTCCATGTTCTGAACCCGGGCGCGGCTTTTAGCTTTCTGGCTGGCGCCGGAGGTTGGCAGCGCTGGTTCTTCCTTGCGATCGCACTGGGGGCTTCAATATGGTTGGCCTGGATGCTGAGCAAACCGGTGCGCCGTCTTGAGGCCTTGGCGTACAGCCTGATCTTAGGCGGTGCCGTCGGCAATGGCTTTGACCGCGTCGCACGCGGGCAGGTCGTCGACTATCTGGACTTTCACTTGCGTGGTATGCACTGGCCTGCGTTCAACATCGCCGACGTGGCGATCACGGGAGGAGTTGTTGCGCTAATAGCAGTTTCATTTCTTGAGGAACATCAGAAGTGACCTATCGCTTTCTTCACGGACATGCGACTGCTCAGGATTGCAGTTTCCGCTTGGTCAATACACAAGCAAGTCAAATTCTCTAGGAGAATAAAAACTCATTTTGAGTTGAGCTCCCGAACTTTAACCAAAGCATAAAGCGCGGGAATAACTGCCAGCGTCAGCACAGTTGAGGAAATCATTCCGCCCACCATCGGGGCCGCAATGCGGCTCATAACTTCAGAGCCCGTACCAGTACCCCACATGATGGGTAATAGGCCCGCCATGATGGCAACTACAGTCATCATCTTGGGGCGAACCCGCTCTACAGCACCTTCCATGACTGCTTGATATAGATCATTGGTATCAGGAATTTTTCCTTCAGAGATGCGTCTTTCCTTTATTTCCTCCCATGCATGATCCAAATAAATCAGCATCACCACTCCAGTCTCAGCAGCTACGCCAGCCAGTGCAATAAACCCGACCGCAACGGCCACAGACAAGTTGTATCCGAGCAACCACATCAGCCAGACTCCGCCCACCAGCGCGAAGGGAACTGACAGCATGACGATCAGTGTCTCGGTTAATCGCTTGAAATTCAGATACAGGAGCAAGAAGATGATCAGCAGCGTTACAGGAACAACTAGCTTCATCTTTTGTACAGCACGCTCCATCGACTCGAACTGCCCGCTCCAAGTCGCGTAGTAACCAGTAGGAAATTTGACCTGTTCGTTTACCGCCTTACGGGCATCCGCCACGTAACTGCCGATGTCACGTTCACGAATGTCGACGAAGATGTAGGCAGATAGCAACGCGTTTTCAGTACGAATGCCTGGTGCACCTTTGGCCACCTCAACCCGAGCGACCTGTCCCAGAGGCACCATTGCACCGTCCATGGTGGGCACAAGAACTTCCCGTGCAATTTGCTGCGGGTCTGAACGAAGTTCGCGAGGGTAACGGACTGTCACTCCAAAGCGTTCACGTCCTTCAACGGTGGTGGTCACCATGTCTCCGCCAAGCGCGGTACCGATCACCTCTTGCAAGTCACCTACAGCCAGTCCGTAGCGCGCCAGTTGTGCGCGATCTGGTTCGATGTTCAGGTAGAAGCCGCCAGTGATACGTTCGGCAAATGCAGATGTGGTGCCTGGAACCTGCTTGACCACCGTTTCAATCTCGCGGGCCAAACGTTCCATCTCGTTGAGATCCTTGCCGAAGACCTTGATGCCAATCGGTGTACGAATGCCGGTGGACAGCATGTCGATGCGCGCCTTGATCGGCATGGTCCAAGCGTTTGATACGCCCGGGAACTGCAACGCCTTGTCCATCTCGGAAATCAGTTTGTCGGTCGTCATACCTTTGCGCCACTCAGAGGTTGGCTTGAGGTTGATGACCGTTTCAAACATTTCTGTCGGTGCCGGGTCCGTGGCCGTGTTCGCCCGGCCAGCCTTGCCATACACCGAAGCCACCTCAGGGAAACTCTTGATGATCTTGTTTTGCGTCTGCAACAACTCGGCAGCCTTGGTGATCGACATGCCAGGTAACGACGCTGGCATGTAAAGCAACGTGCCTTCATTGAGTGTCGGCATGAATTCGGATCCGAGCTTGCTGGCTGGATACAGCGAAATTCCCAGCACGAAGAGCGCTACTCCAACAGTTAGCTTTTTCTTGTGCATCACGCCAGCGATGATCGGGCGATACACCCAGATCAAGAAGCGATTCACCGGATTTTTAGCTTCCGGCATGATTTTTCCCCGGATGAACAGCATCATCAGTACAGGCACCAGTGTCACCGAAAGCATTGCCGCCCCCGCCATGGCGAAGGTCTTAGTGTAGGCAAGCGGTGAGAACAGACGTCCTTCCTGCGACTCAAGCGTGAACACGGGCAAAAAGGACACGGTGATGATCAAAAGCGAGAAGAACAATGCTGGTCCCACCTCCTTGCACGCAGTGATCATGGCCTCAACCCGTTGCGCGTTATCGTGGTCTTCGGGTAAGCGTTCCAGATGCTTGTGAGCGTTCTCAATCATCACGATGGCTGCATCCACCATGGCACCAATCGCGATGGCAATACCTCCCAAGCTCATCAAATTCGAGTTCATGTCCAGCAGACGCATGGCAATAAAAGCGATCAACACCCCCACAGGTAGCATCAAAATTGCCACCAGAGCCGAGCGAACGTGCATCAGAAACACAACGCAGACCAAGGCAACGATCAGACTTTCCTCCAGCAGCGTGCGCTTGAGAGTGTCGATCGCGCGGTGAATCAAATCAGAGCGGTCATACACCGCTTGGATGCTGACTCCCTCCGGTAATCCTGCTGAGACTTCCGTGATCTTTTCCTTGAGGTTGTGGATTACCTCCAGGGCATTTTGACCGTAACGAGACATGGCGATGCCGGAGACGACCTCACCCTCACCGTTGAGTTCAGTGATGCCGCGCCGCTCATCAGGAACCAATTCAACTCGTGCAATATCTCGCACCAACACTGGCGTTCCCTTGTCGGACTTGACGACAAGATTCTCGATATCCGAAACGCCGCGCAGGTAGCCACGTCCCCGAACCATGTATTCAGTTTCGGCCATTTCGACCACACGGCCACCAACATCTCGGTTGGATTCGCGCACCACCTGAGACACTCTGGCCAGAGGAACGCCGTAGGCGCGGAGTTTTACAGGGTCGACAGTGATCTGGTAAGTCTGGACAAACCCACCGATGGAAGCCACTTCGGCGACCCCATGTGCTTTTGTGAGTTGATACCGCAGGTACCAGTCTTGCAAGGTGCGCAGTTCAGCCAGGGTTTTGTCCTTGCCCAGCAAGGCATACTGGTAAACCCAGCCCACCCCGGTTGCATCAGGACCGATTTGTGGCGTCACCCCCTTGGGCATGCGACTGGACGCGAAGTTCAAATACTCCAGTACCCGTGAACGCGCCCAGTAAATATCGGTGCCATCTTCAAAAATGATGTAGACAAAGGACGCGCCGAAAAATGAAAAGCCCCGAACGACTTTCGATTTCGGAACCGACAACATGGCTGTGGTCAGTGGATAAGTGACCTGGTCTTCAACCACCTGCGGAGCTTGTCCTGGGTACTCTGTGTAAACGATTACCTGAACATCAGACAGATCGGGAAGCGCGTCCAGTGGTGTCCTGATGACGGCGAATACACCGCCAACAACGACGAACAAAGTAGCAAGCAGGACCAAAAAACGGTTTCGTCCTGACCAATCAATGATCTTTGCAAGCATGGTGTCCCCCAAAGATCAGTTGTGACCAGTGTGTGGATTGGCCGCACTTGCCGTGACAGGCTTGATGGCGGTGATGATCCATTCGCCCTGGCCACGCTCAACGAACTCAAAGCTCAAAGACATTCCAGGCTTCAGACCAGATAGCAGGCTGCTATTTGCAACCTTGAATTCCATGGTCATGGCAGGCCATTTAAGGGTGGATACCGGACCGTGTGCGATCGTCAGCGAACCACTTTTGGTATCGATGTCCTCGATTTTTCCTTCTGCACGATGGCCTACGGATGCCGTGGTCTTGGATTCTGCCGATCCTCCTTTAGAAGCTGCCGCCCCGTGTCCCGAATGTCCCAGCCCCCCGATCGCAGCCTTGAGGTTACTTTCGGCGTCAATTAAGAAGTTCGCAGCAACAACTACCATCTCGCCATCTCGCACGCCCTCCAGAACCTCGATGCGATCATCGCTACGCGCGCCAAGCTTGGCCTCCCTTGGATCGAAGCGTCCTTCCTGCACTTGAACAAGAATGATTTGACGAGTCCCGCTATCAATCACGGCGGACGTGGGAACGGTTAGCACAGAACGCTTGCTGTCTACGGGCAGTTCGACCTGCGCAAACATGCCGGGCTTGAGAAGTCCATGTGGATTCGACAACTCCACGCGAACCGGAACGGTTCGCGTCTCCGATTTGAGGGTCGGGTAAACATAGGTAATTGCCCCCGAAAACTGCTTATCTGGATAGGCGTTGATCCGCACAGTGGCCTTGGCACCGGTTCGGACCAAACCAATATCCTGCTCAAAGACATCGGCAATTACCCATACAGAGGCTAGATTGGTAACT
>JBEEJZ010000182.1:0-7721 GCA_041168905.1 Pseudomonadota bacterium
GACAACGTCGCCATAAACCTTGGCGTTGCCTCCCAGCCGGGACAAGGCTTCTAAAAAATTGATGTCACAGCTACGATCCGCCTGAGCTTTGGTAACGGAAGCGCCCAGGCTGGTCATTAAATTCTCTTTTTTGGGTGCTGGCTTTGACAGTTGAAGTATCAAGGTCACAAGTTGATCAATGTCAAAGGGCTTGCCCACATGTTCATTCATGCCGCCAGCCAGACATGCTTCCCTGTCGCGTGCCATGGCGTTGGCTGTCATGGCAATGATCGGCAAATTCTCAAAGCCCATCAGTTCGCGTATGGCCCTGGTTGCAGAAAAGCCGTCCATCACGGGCATTTGTATATCCATGAGAACCAGGTCGAAGCCGGGCAACGTGTCCACCACCTTGTCCACGCCTATCTTGCCGTTGTCGGCCACTGTGACTTGGCCACCTTCCAATCTCAGCAGTTCCGCCGCGACCATTTGGTTCACCTTGTTGTCTTCGACCAGCAGAATGCGCAATCCCCGCAGGCGTTGAGCCTGCGGTACGGGTTCAGTATTGGCTTGAGATGGGGTATCTGCCGGCGGGTTTTTGGCCACCGGCAGCTCCAGTTCGAACGAGAAGACGCTACCTTGGCCAACCTGGCTTTTCAAGTTGAGTGTGCCGCCCATCATGGCAACCAGGCGATTGGATAGCGCCAGGCCAAGACCGGTGCCTCCAAACCGACGCGTGGTTGAAGGTTCAGCTTGCGTAAAACCGTCAAAAATGCAGTTTTGGTGCTCCGGAGCAATTCCAATGCCGGTGTCTCTGACCGAAAACTCCAGCCTTGCATGGGTTCCGCTGGCAGCGACTACACGTACTCTCACGACCACCTCGCCCACACTGGTGAACTTGATGGCATTGCTCGCGAGGTTCAGGATCACCTGCTGCAGGCGCATGTCGTCTCCTACCAGCCTGGGTGGCACGTCTGAGTCGACATCCATGCGTAGTTCGATCGACTTTTCTTCGCAGCCTGCGCTCAGAACGGCGTTCAGGTCCTGCAGCATTTGACTCAGGCGGAAACTGCGTGGGTCCAAACTCATCTTACCGGCTTCAATTTTCGAAAAATCCAGTACATCGTTGACCAGACCCAACAAGGTTCGGGACGCTCCCTGCGCCTTGTCCACATATGTGGATTGGGTGCTGTTGAGCTCGGATTTCTTCAAAAGTTGCAGCATGCCAAGGATGGCATTCATGGGAGTGCGTATCTCATGGCTCATGTTTGCCAAAAATTGACTTTTGGCAAGATTTGCGCTCTTCGCTCGGTCCAAAGCCGTTCCAAGCTCGGCCTGAACCGCCTGCATTTCATGGTTGCGCTGGTTGGCGACCTTCAATAGGCGCAGTGCGACTGCGCCCAGTGCGACCGCCAACAGTGCCAAAAGCCCGGTGATTGCTCCGGATGTCATGGCTTGGCGGCGTATGGCTTGCAGGTGTTTTGTAGTTTGCTCACCGTAATGCGCATTGGCATCCAGCAGCAGTGTTTGAACCGGCCCGCGCGCATGGTTCAAAGCGCTCTTGAGCTCGATCAGCCGCGCATGATCAAAACGAGGTACTTCCGAGCCGTCACCCAGGTATCCGTCAGCCAGGGTCGTGAAGTTGTTAATGAGTGTGAGTGCCTCGGCATAAGCCGGCGAGTTGGGTGCAAGTCCAGCACTATTTCCGTTTTGGATGATGTCGAGCCGACTGAGGAATATGTTGTATCGCAGGCTCAGGTCTTTCATCGTCTCCACGCTGCCTTGCCCAAGTAGCGCTTCGTTGAGCTGAGACGCCAATCGCAATTGTTCGCTTTGAAACTGAAATACATCCCACTCGAGCGAGGTTTTCCCCTCGTTGATGGAGTCTTCCAGCTGTCTCCACTGACCGTACTGTATCCACCCTACTCCTAGCAGCATGCACGTTAGTGTCACTGCCAGAGCTGTCAGCCATGACTGGAAGGGAAGGCGGGGCGGGTGCATTGTTGGTCGAGAAGATCAACGAATGACGATGCTGCTGATCTGCCAGATGGATCTGCCGTAGTACACGTCATTTTTTAATTCTGGAAGAGCATCAAATGGGTACACAAGGAACAGCGGCCCTTTGTCTCGGATACTTAATACTTTCGAGTCCATTCGGCGAGCAAGGATAGGTTGGTAGTTGTTCGCATCGGCAAAGGGTACGTTAACGGTGTAATCGTTGAGCGCCTTGATTTCAAGGGTCGCGCCCCTAGCGCCCAAAGCGGAGAGTAGGGCCGACAGACGCGGTCCCGAAAATGTTTTTGCTTGCTTGTACCAGGGCGTTTGGGTAGTGATGTCGTGGCTTGGCAACGCGTCGATCATGGCCGCATCGAACTGTGCGGTGCCACCCTGGTTGAAGCTGGCGATGGCGCCGCTCACCGTCAAAATCACCTGTCCACCTGGCTTCGCAAGGGCAGTCTGAGACCAAGAGCTGGACTGACAAATCAATCCAGCCCCCAGCATGACGATGTTTGCAACCCATTTCAATTTCACTTGACGCATGATATTTTCATTTGTTCAGGGCATTATTTGTGTCTTGGGCACAGTGTACAAAGGCCATCAGCACAAACGTCCGGATCACTCTTCCACGCCGTGGGCTTCAGGATGGCAAATGGTTCCGACATCTATCGACGCTCCTGCAAGGGTAAACCTAGGTGTGCTCATTGATCTGGACTGCCTAGAATATGCTGCACTGCAACGCCGGGGCCACTGCCCGGCTCTAAAACCTCGACATGTCTACTGCCAAAACCTCGACTTCCCCGACTGCGACTCACCGAGTAATTAAAAAATACCCGAACCGTCGGTTGTATGACACGGCAACGTCGACCTACATCACCTTGGCTGATATCAGGCAGATGGTGATGGCCAACGATCAGGTGCAAGTGCTGGACGTGAAGACCGGAGAAGATCTGACGCGTAGCATGCTGTTGCAGATCATCCTGGACGAGGAAGCCAGCGGTTCTCCCATGTTCACAGTTCCCGTGCTGGCAAGCATGATTCGCTTTTACGGTCATGCGATGCAGGGCTTTATGGGGGGGTACCTTGAAAAGAACATGCAAGCGTTGATCGAAATGCAAATGCGTATGGGTGAGACCTCACAGGGGTGGTCACCTGAAATGTGGACTCAATTCATGAACCTGTCGTCCCCGCTCGTGCCAGGTTTGATGACTGCCAACCTAGAGCAGGGAAAAAGCCTGTTAACCCAGATGCAGGAGCAAATGGCCAAGCAGACAGAACAGATGTTGGGTAGTTTTGGCATCAAACGCTGAGGCTTCAAGTTTTCGTCGTCTTCGCGTCAATAGCCTACTTTCCGATTGCGGGGACAATACGCGCATGAGCAACGTTGCCCCCACTACCAAAAATACGCCCAAAGTGGGCTTCGTCAGCCTGGGTTGCCCTAGCGATAGTTAGTATAAACCATGAAAACGCTCATTTAAGGCTCGGAGAAATGTTGGTGTTCTTGTTTCATGTGCATGGACTAGATCTCGTTTATTGAAGAAACAATGGGTGAGTACAAGTGCCTTTCACCGCTGCGTTTCTTGCCGTATCAGTCGAAACAGCTCAGCCTGATACTGGGCATCCCGGAGCGCACTGTGATCTCCTTTTAGCGAAGGGCGTAAATCCGCTGCAATTTGGCTGGACCGAGTCTGTGCCCAGCTACATCCAGTTGCGCCCATATACATTGATTTAATGTCGAGTGCAGCAAAGCCAAATGGGTTCTGGCCGAGATAGCGATGGAAGTAATAGTTCACGAACGACCAGTCAAACGGTGCGTTGAACCCGACAAACACAGGCGTAGCGTCATCCCCGGACAATCGCACCACCCAGTCTTGGAACATTTGCATCGCAACGTTCGGATCAAGACCGTCTTGCTCTAGTCTGTCCAGAGACAGACCGGTAATCTCCAAGGCCTTAGGGTCGGCATTGTGTGTAGTCGGCTTCAACTCACATGCAAAAGTCTGCGTCTGGTCCGACACGTTGCAGGCGCCAATCGTGAGGAGGCTATATTCACCCGGAATTGGGCCTGCCGTTTCAACATCGACCGACAAAAAGACTTCGCGATTTCTGGTCATGGAATAAGAGGCTCCGTAGGAACAAGGGGGGGGCGGCTTTTGATCGCATTCCAATGGGTACGAAACTCGCGCCGTCGTTCTTCAGCACTGCCGGTCGTTTTCCAGTGATGGCCGGACAGTGAATAGATGTCAAAGGGATGTTCCGTACCAACCTTCGCAAGCAACATGGTCGGCAACCCCCGACCCAGCGCATAGCCCAGCTCCAGGAAACAATTGGGGCGCAGACCCGTGATGTCGGCCAGTACGACCTGGCTGCGATGCAGTTTCGTGAAAATCTCCTGATCGATCCGGGCATAGTCATAGGCTTGGTTGCCGTCGACGACAGTCAGCTTATATCCCAATTCACCCTCGACCACCGGCTGCACCACCGTATCGAAGAAGTCCTGAACATCGTTGTATTCGGCGTGGGTTGGGTTTAGTAACCGTATGACGAACGCTTTCGGCGGAATTAGTGCTTCCAGTAGGTCCTGCAGGTCACGTACGCAATCTGCTACAGCTTTTCGCGCAGGCGTCTCGATGCGATTAAGCCAACTGTGGGGAGATGTGCCTCCTTCAGTCCGAAACAGACGTTGCGCGTTGCTACCGGACAGACCGTATTCGAACAACCGAAGTGCGCCGGTGTTTGCCGGGGCGAGCTTTAGGTTCAACGGAATCACTGCCTTACCGGCATCGTGATAGAGGTTGGATAGAAACAGTACGCCTTCACCACCGCCAAGTGCAATGAGAATGTCGCCATGCCGCGCCTGCGCCTCCATCCGTTTGCTGTTCATGTTCCAGTGCGCCGCACTTTCGATCTGGACCAGCGCCGAGCCGCGCATCGCACCCCAGACTGCGGCGAACTTTTCGGGAACCTGGTCTTCATTCTTGTGGTGCTTGACTGCGACAACGAAAGGGTTCGGCGCATCGGCGGGTCGCGCATGTAGGTTCTTGTGAACGGTGTCCCAAATCAGCCAGTCGAAGCAGATGGGCAGGCCGTCTGGTCGAGTTTTCTCGGCATCGACCGGAATGACGAAGCTAGCTCCTTTGCGAATCAAATCCTTGACCAGAGCTTCTACAACCTCGCGCGCACGAGTTACCTCTTCTGCTGTCGCCGTGGCGGCATCGGTTGCGATACTGCCGGTTATGTGGATACGGCGCCCAAACAACGATGACCGAGCCATTATTTATCCTCCAGAATCGGAGAAGGACGCAGCGATGTCGCCGCGTCATGAAGGTGCTTGATGGTCAACGGATGGTCGGGAAACGCCTGCGCCATAGCCGCTGGATACAACCTGGTTCGAATGTCCGAGAAAGTCCAGCCCGGGCGCTTACTGTGCGGGCCGGTGGCTAAAACCAGTTCTTCGATCTGGCGATCGGTGAACGCAAGCCCATCCAGGTCCATCTTTAACAACGCGCGCCGTTCATCATCGTTCGGGCGCTGAAACTCTTCCACGACTGCAGCCCGGCGTTGCAAGGCTGCGTCCAGCACGGATAGTCGATTGGTGCAAAGGAACACGACTACCCTGCCTCCGAAACGCCGTAGGTCATCGACGCATTGGATCAACGTGTTGACGGCCACCTTGTCCTCATGGTGGCTGTGTTCTTGCGAGCGCGAAGGAGCCAGCGAGTCGCCCTCGTCGATCACGAGGACGGCGCGGCGCGTCTTGCCGGCTGACTGCGTGACTTCCTGAAAAGCCTGGGTCAGTAAGGTTCCCATTTCACCGACCTTGCCACTGCCCCGCACTCGATTGCTAAGCTTGAACAACAGGGAGTCTTCTGTACGCGACTCCTTCGCCAGGCGATTGGCGATGCATTCCGCCGCTGCGGTCTTGCCGGTGCCCACATCCCCGTGAAAAATCACCAGTGGGTACTGCTCGGCCACAAGATCGCATAGCGCGATCTTCTGACGATGATGCTTCTTGCTCCATGTTGCAAGATCATCGAGATTGAGCAGGAGACGCAACTGGTCGTGAATTTTCTGATAACGCGCGTCGAACCCCAGTAGCGTTTTTTCACGAGCTGCCAGGGTAGCATCCGGAAGTGGAATCTTGCCGTCGAAAATGTTCTGCTGGCTCATTGGCTGAAGTCCCTTCTCTGCATGCCATATCCATTGCTGACGTAGTCGCGGCTGGCGCTTGACTTTAGGGAGGAGTGGCTTGTGTCTGCGCTGGTCGGCACCCATCCGATGCGCAGTTTTCCCCCTACCTTCTCTTTTGCTGCCGCGTCGTACTCGGCGGTGTAAAACAGAACAATGCGCAGATCTGGATTGGGCAGCTTTGGCCATAGCACGCCACCAGGGCGGCTCATGGTGAAATCGCCGGACTCAGTGTTGACCTCGAAGCGAGTGGCCTTTTGCTCGATGCCGTTGCTCATCAACGTCAGGTCAACCATTCGCAGATAGCCATTCTTGGCTAGCACCTCAATGTCATGTCCCCAATCTCGGGCCTTGTCTTCTGTCACCGCACCCGTGCTACCCGCGATCATGACCAAATCGGCTGTCACGCGGCGCATCACGACTTCGACATCAACAACGGAATAGGTTTCAGTCGCGCTATACGTTTGGCTCATGCTTCCTCCTTGACTTTGAACCGCGGGCCGAACAGCTCTTTCCAAACTTCAATGTCATCTTCGGTCGAAGCAAAGTTGGCGGTCTCCCATGCCTCCATGGCCGCCGCGACGATCTCCTTGCGCTCGTCGTCGGAAATCCGGCTGGCCACATTGTTGGTATTGCAAACCGGGTCGAGGATCACGACCGGTCCGGTGAACGCCGACGAGACCTTGCCGTTTTCAGGGAACGTGATGACTTCCTTAAGTTCGGACTGCGCGATGTAGAGCAGAAAGTCCCGGAATCGTTTCTCGATCGATCCGTCCTTGCCATTCTTGGCCAGGACATGCGCCATGATCAACTCGATGGCGAACGACTTCAGTGGCTTTAACTCGATACGGTTACGCCACTTCTTGGCAAGTCGCACCAGCGTACGAAAGTCGCTGTCCGCATCCTTGCGGTCGCGCACGAACTTGATCTGGCATGGCGCGCATGTTTGCACCTTGGTGTCGTCGTGAATGTCGAACTGCCAGCCATAACCCGGCCGCATTGGGTCTTCAATAACCGGCACGATGTCCACACTCAAACCGGAGCCGACGAAGATGACTGTCGCCGCTTTGCGCTGAATCTCGAAGTCCTCAACGGCCTTGTTCGGATAGAGTTTGACCAATGCGTCATAAATCAGCTGACTCAGACTGGCGAGTGTTTCCCTGTCGACGTTGCGTCCCGAGATGTAGAACACCACGTCGACATCCACTGGGTCTTCCGATGTTTTTCGCAAGATGGTGTACTTAGCGAACGAACCGGCCTTTACCACCTTCGTGATCTTGATCTCAGTCTGCTCATGCAGCCGTTTGCTCAATTCGGTCACTAGTCTGTCTACCTGCTCGTGGTATTCCTTGCGCTTGTCCGCAGGCAAGCGCAGGACGTTGCTGTCGTAGTAACGAATTTCCGTATTGTTTAGGGGCACTCTTTACTCCAGGTTCTATGAATCGCCCCGGGAATTGAGGAGGCTCCAACCTTTGAGAAGATGGAGCCATGAACAAGAGATCAAACAAGTTTTCCCCAGAAGTCCGCGAACGCGCTGTGCGCATGGTGCAAGAACACCG
>JBEEJZ010000183.1:0-23033 GCA_041168905.1 Pseudomonadota bacterium
AACGCCACCAAAGGCCAACCCACCAAGAGCTGCTTTGCCAATTCCACGATTGGTCGTCAACACAGTGCTTCCATCTTCAACTACTTCGCAACTGAGAACGTTTGCCTCGTTGTACACGCCAACCTTCTGCCCGTTCTCCTCAAACATGAATACCTTCTTTCTGGGTTCGTCAAGCAATATGCCGGATTGACTGCCGAGACCAAAAAGTGATCGGGTCACGCTGAAGTCGGCGTCCGACTCTTTAACAAGCCGAGCAACCCTTGCAATTGTTCTCTCCGGGCTCGGAGCCGAAAATTTTCTGTATACGAAATAGAGCAGTGGGGAAAAAATCAAAAAAATGGGACCATTTCCAACAATGGTAAGTGCGAGCAAAATCGCAAATCCAATGCCAGTTGCGATTAGTCCTCTCTTACTGCCCTCATCACTGACGCTCCCCCCCAACACCTTTTTGGGAGGTGTCGAAGTGATTTTTGGCTTAACTTCCCGTGACCTGGTAGCTGACAGCTTTTCTGCGGCAGCCATGGCCTCCACCTTTGCGTATATTACGCCGCATTTCGGACACTCGATTTCCGGTGCCGTTTCTGACGATGAACGAACATATCCGCACTTAACACACTGCTTCGTCATGAATTCCCCGCCCTGATTTGATTTCGAAGCATTATCACGCAGTAAAGTGCCCCGCCTATCGTCACTCAATAAGCTCTTGGACCTATTATCAACGCCCCTCCTATTTGAGGTGAACAGCCTTGAGATGTGTGGATGAAACATACCCACAATGTCCAGATTGAACTGGTAGACACATACTTGCTGTGGATGGCACGGGCCCAAATGTTGCTAATTGCCCATAACCCGTGTTCACACAAAACGATGCTTGCGAAATCATTCCGTCACTTTGCGACCGGAACGCAACAAGATCATCGTCATTTTTAGTTGGGTGGGCGCTTGGGCGGGAAAGCAACTCCAAAAAACAAAATACCCTTGTAAATCTAGGACTTACAAGGGTATTTGGCGGAGAGGGAGGGATTCGAACCCTCGGTGATATTGCTACCACGCCTGATTTCGAGTCAGGTACATTCGACCACTCTGCCACCTCTCCTGATGTGGTGCGCTTGGTGCGAAGCGCGGATTCTATCCTATGGCACGAGCCTTTCCATGCCACCCAGATACGGGCGCAGTGCCTCGGGAATGGTCACTGAGCCGTCGGCATCAGCGTAGTTTTCCAGCACCGCCACCAGCGTGCGGCCCACCGCCAGGCCAGAGCCATTGAGGGTGTGCAGCAGTTCATTTTTGCCCTGGGCGTTTTTAAAGCGGGCTTGCAGGCGGCGGGCCTGGAAGGCCTCGCAGTTCGAGACCGAGCTGATTTCGCGGTAGGTACGCTGCGCTGGCAGCCACACCTCCAAGTCGTAGGTTTTAGAGGCGCCAAAGCCCATGTCGCCAGTGCACAGCAGCATCACGCGGTAGGGCAAGCCCAGCTTTTGCAAGATGGCTTCAGCGTGGCCGGTCATGGTCTCCAGCGCCTCGTAGCTGTGCTCGGGGTGCACCACCTGCACCATTTCAACCTTGTCAAACTGATGCTGGCGTATCAAACCACGGGTGTCGCGGCCTGCGCTGCCGGCTTCGGACCGGAAGCAAGGCGTGTGCGCCGTCAGCTTGATGGGCAGGCTGGACTCGGCCACGATCTCGTCGCGCACAAAGTTAGTCAGAGGCACTTCGCTGGTGGGGATGAGGTAAAGGCCGCCATCGTCCGCCGCAGTCTCGCCCTCCTGGCCACCTTTTTTTGCGGCAAACAGGTCGCCCTCAAACTTGGGCAGCTGGCCGGTGCCGCGCAGGGACTCGGCATTGACCACATAGGGCACGTAGCACTCGGTGTAGCCGTGCTCCTGGGTCTGCACGTCCAGCATGAACTGCGACAAGGCGCGGTGCAGACGGGCAACCGGCCCCTTCATGACCGTGAAGCGCGAGCCCGATAGCTTGACGCCCATTTCAAAGTCCAGGCCCAAAGGCGCGCCTATGTCCACATGATCGGGCACCACTGTGGATTCGGGCGCTGCCACAGGCGCCTGGCCACTGGGGCTCCAGCTGCGCACCACCACGTTGCCATGCTCATCGGATCCCACGGGCACGCTGGCGTGAGGCAGGTTGGGCACGGCCTGCAAGAGAGCATGCAGCTCGGACTGGATAGCGTCCAGGCGCAGGGCAGAGGCATCCAGTTCCGTCTTGATGGCACCGACTTCGGCCATGACGGCATCAGTGGACTCGCCCTTGGATTTGAGCTGGCCGATGTGCTTGCTGCTGGCATTGCGGCGCGCCTGCAGCTCTTCGGTGCGAACCTGAATGGTCTTGCGTTCGGCCTCCAGCGCCCTGAAGCGGGATTCGTCCAAAAACGCCTGGGGCGACTTGCGGGTTTCGAGGCGGGCGATGACCGAATCCAGGTCTTTACGGAGCAGGGTGATGTCTAGCATGGGCGGAATTGTAGGCAGGGGGCTGTGGGCGCAAGGCCCGAAGAATCAAGGTGAGGTCAACTCAGGCGCTGGCACTGTCCAGCCTCAAGCCCTTGGGCAGCGGGAACTTCACGGTTTCTTCGATGCCGTCCATCTTGCGCACAGACACTGCACCAAAGTCACGCATGCGCCTGATGACGGCCTGCACCAGCACGTCGGGAGCGGAGGCCCCAGCCGTCAGACCAATGCGGCTCTTGCCGTCAAACCAGCTGGGTTGCAGCTCATCTGCGCTGTCGACCATGTGGCTTTGCACGCCCAGCTTGCGGGCCAGCTCGGCCAGGCGGTTGCTGTTAGAGCTGGTGGGGCTGCCCACCACAACGAGCAGCTCCACCTGGGGCGACATGATCTTCACCGCATCCTGACGGTTCTGGGTGGCGTAGCAAATGTCTTGCTGCTTGGGCTGGCGCACCTGAGGAAAGCGCGCCTTGACGGCAGCGGCAATGTCGGCGGCGTCGTCCACACTCAGGGTGGTCTGGGTCACCACGGCCAGCTTGTCGGTCTGACCGGGCTGCACACGCGCCACATCGGCCACGTCTTCCACCAGGTGGATGCCGCTATCGAGCTGCCCCATGGTGCCTTCCACCTCGGGGTGGCCTTTGTGGCCAATCATGATGAATTCATAGCCCTCTTTGTGCAGCTTGGCCACTTCAACATGCACCTTGGTCACCAGGGGGCAGGTGGCATCGAAGATCTGAAACCCGCGGGCCTGGGCCTCCTCTTGCACAGCCTTGCTGACCCCGTGGGCGCTGAACACCAGTGTGGCTCCAGGGGGCACCTCGGCCAGGTCCTCGATGAAGATTGCGCCCTTGGTCTTGAGGTCGTTCACCACATAGGTGTTGTGCACGATTTCGTGGCGGACATAGATGGGCCGGCCAAACTTTTGCAAGGCTTTTTCAACAATCTCGATAGCCCGATCCACCCCGGCACAAAAGCCCCGGGGCTCGGCCAAAAGAACTTCAGAAGACATCACAGCACTCCGATCACGTGGACTTCAAACGTCACGGGTTGGCCTGCTAATGGGTGATTGAAGTCAAAGAGCACGGCATCGCCACCGTCCTGGTGAGCTACCTGTACCACCACGCCGGCGTACTGACCCTGGCCATCGGGCGTGGGGAACTGCACCACATCCCCGGCTTGGTAAACCTCGTGAGGATCGCCCAATTGGCGCATCAGGCTGGATGCCACCCACTGAATCATGTCCGGATTGCGCTCGCCAAAGGCGGCACCAGCTGGCAATTCAAACTGGGTGCGGGTACCCTCCTCCAGCCCCAGCAAGCACGCTTCCACGGCAGGGGACAGCTCGCCGGTGCCCAGGGACAAGGTGGCCGGCTTCTCGTTGAAGGTGTTGATCACATCTCCCGCCGGGCCCGACAAGCGGTAGTGCAGGGTCAGAAAGGAGTCGGCTTGAATACGGGCGGCAGAGGTGCTCATGAAAGTCTCGATAAACTGACCCTCATTGTAGAAAGACCGGCCTATTCCCAGCCTGACGGCCGCCTTCACCGCACCATCACCACGCCTACCATGTCCCTGCAACTCCTGCCCCCCGATGCACGCCCGCGCGAAAAGATGCTGGCGCGCGGCCCTGGCGCCTTGAGCGACGCCGAGCTGCTGGCGCTACTTTTGCGCACGGGTATCCAGGGCAAAGGTGTGTTGCAAATGGCCGATGAGCTCTTGCGTCTCCAACCCGCCAGGGGCGCCGACCCCGACCGTCCGGGCTTCGACGGCATTGCTGGCTTGCTGAATGCCACGGTGGACGACCTCAAGCGCGTCAAGGGCCTGGGCCCGGCCAAGCGCTCGGAGTTGCTGGCTGTGCTGGAACTGGCACGCCGGGCCAGTGCGCAAAAACTAAGGGCCAGAGATGTTTTTTCGACGCCGGGGGCGGTGAAGCAGTTTTTTCAGCTGCATCTGTCGGCCAAAGCCCACGAGGTCTTTGCCGTGCTGTTTCTGGACATACAAAACCGGCACATCGCCATGGAAGAAATGTTTCAGGGCACTTTGTCGCAGACCAGTGTGTACCCGCGCGAGGTGGTCAAGCGGGCCTTGCGCCTGGACGCCGCCGCTGTGGTGCTGGCGCACAACCACCCCAGCGGCTCGGTGCAACCCTCGGGTGCCGACGAGGCCCTGACGCGCACCCTGAAAGCCGCGCTGGCGCTGGTGGATGTGCGGGTGCTGGATCACGTCATCGTCGGCCCGGGCGAAGCCTTGTCCATGGCCGAGCGAGGTTATCTATGAGCAAACCGCCCCCGTCCAGCCGATCCAAACCGGGCTTGCGCATCGGCCAGCTCGCCGACCTCAAGCAGGTCAAGAAAGCCCTGGCAGAGCAAGCCGAGCAACGCGCCCGCGAGGCGGCGCAGCAAGCCCAAGCCCAAAGCCAGCGCCAGGCCGAAAACAACCTGTTTGCATTGGCCGCAGGCGCCGTAAATCCGCTGCCCGACCGGCGCAAGGCCGAACTCAAAAAACCGCCGCCCGCACCTGTGCCGCTACAGCAGCAAAAAGACGATGAGGCGGTGCTGCAAGAGGCCATCAGCGACGAATTTGATGTGAGCACCCTGCTCGATGTGGACGAGCACCTGAGCTTTCGGCGACCTGGCATTGGCACCGATGTCACCCGCAAGCTGCGTCGGGGCGACTGGAGCATTCAGCGCCAGCTAGATCTGCATGGCCTGCGCACCGAAGAAGCCCGGGAAGCGCTGGGCCAATTCATCCGCGACGTGACCAAACAGGGGCTGCGTTGCGTGCGGGTGGTGCATGGCAAGGGCCTGGGCTCACCCGGCAAGGCGCCTGTGCTCAAAAGCCGGGTGCACAGCTGGCTGGTGCAAAAGAAGGAGATATTGGCCTTTGTGCAGGCTCGACCGGCTGAGGGTGGGGCCGGCGCACTGGTAGTGCTGCTGCAGCCGGGGCCAGCAGCCCAAAAACAGGCCTAGATGCCTTCCGTCAGGCCTTGCTCGGCCTCAGATGCCCTTGTTACGCATCCAGTCTGCGGTGCCAAAAAAAGACTCACGCAGGCGCGTTCGCAGGGTGTCGTCAACCCCCGTCTCCGTCATGGCCTGATCCATGCAAGCCACCCATTGGTCGCGTTCCTGGATGCCGATGGCAAACGGCATGTGGCGCATGCGCAGGCGGGGGTGGCCAAACTGGTCGGTGTAGTAATTGGGCCCACCCAGCCAGCCGCACAAAAACCAGAACAGCTTTTGCCGGGCCTGGTCCAGATCACTGCCGTGCGCGGCGCGCAGCTCGGTGTAAGCGGGCTCCAGATCCATCAGATCGTAAAAACGCTCGGTCAGTGCCTTGACCCGGTCCTCACCGCCGATCCACTCGAACGGGGTCTGGACGGGGGCCTGCTCAGAGGGTGTGGGTTCCTGCATGGTCATCTCAAATCAAAGGTTCAGGTACTTGCGCGGCGCAGAGTTTGCATGACGGGGCGACGCAGCACCTCACGCAAGCCCCACCAGCCAGCCGCCAGCGCCAGCACCGCGCCGGCGAGCGCGCCCAGCAAAGGCACCCAGAGCGACAACACCCACTCGAACTCGAACACATAGCGGGCCAGGGCCCAACCCACCGCTGAGGCGACGATGGAGGCCAGCAAACCGGCCAGAAGCCCCACGCCCGCAAGCTCGGCACGCTGCACTTGCTGCAACAGACTGTTTTGCGCTCCTACCGCTCGCATGATGGCGAACTCCCGGGCCCGCTCCTCTCGGGTGGCCGTCACGGCCGCAAACAGCACCACCAGACCCGCCGCCAGCGTGAAGCCAAACAAAAACTCCACCGCACGGATCACCTGATCCAGCACGCGCTGAATCTGGTTGATGGTGAGTGTGGTATCCACCACCGTCACGTTGGGGAACTCGCGAACCAGGGCATTGTCAAAACCAGGCGTGGCGGGCGCGCGAAAGGCTGTCATGTAGGTAGCGGGCACTCCCGGCAACTGTGCCACCGGGTACATCACAAAAAAGTTGGCGCGCATGGTGCCCCAGTCCACCTTGCGCAGCGAGGTGATACGCGAGTCGGTCTGCACACCGCCCACATCAAAGCGCAGGGTATCGCCCAGCTTCAGGTTGAGGGTCTTGGCTATGCCCTCTTCCACGCTGATGGCACCGGCCTCTTCGGCTTGCCAGCGTCCCGCCACCACGAGGTTGCGGTCGGGTGCCTGCGCACTGTGGGAGAGGTTGAATTCACGGTCCACCAGTCGGCGAGCCCGCTCGTCGCTGAAGTCCTCGGGTGTCACAGCTTGATCATTGATGGCGACCAGCCGGCCTCGAATCATCGGATACCAGTCGAAATGGGCCACCTCGCGCGCACGCAGAGCCTGGGTAAAAGCCTCCCCCTGCTCGGGCATGATGTTGATGACAAACCGGTTGGGTGCATCTGCCGGCGTCGCCTGGCGCCAGCTGTTGACCAGATCGGTGCGCAAAAGCACCAGTAGCACCAGCGCCAGCAAGCCCACGGCCAACGCACTGACCTGCACCACCGAATAGACCGGGCGAGCCGAAATCTGCCGTGTGGCCAACACCAGCCAGCGCGGTGCGGTGGCCTCGTTCACCACCCGGCGCAAGGCCAGCACGGCCAGCCAGCTCATGCCCGCAAAAACGGCCACCGCCCCCGCAAAGCCGCCCACGGCGATCAGACCCAGCGCCAAGTCACTGCTGGCCACCAGCAGCAAGGCTGCAAAGCCACTCACGCCCAAAGCCAACACCCCCAAAGACGCAGGTTTGAGACCGCCCACATCGCGCCGGATTACCCGCAGCGGCGGCACCTGCGCCAGTTGCAGCACCGGGGGCAAACCAAACGCCAGCAACAGCGTCAGACCCATGCCCAGGCCCAAACCCACGGGCCACCAGGTGGGCGCAGGCAAAGAACCGTCGACCAGACCGGCCAGCAGCAGCACAAAGACATGGTGCACGGCATAGCCCATGGCCACACCAGCAGCACTGGCCGCCAGCCCGATCAGGGCAAATTCAAAGGTGTAAGCCCAGGCGATGGTGCGCTGGCTCAGGCCCAGCACCCGCAGCATCGCGCAGTCGTCCAGGTGGCTGGCCGCAAAGCCGCGCGCGGCCAGGGCCACCGCCACCGCGCTGAGCAGTGCTGCGAGCAAGGCCACCAGGCGCAAGAATTTGTCCGCCCGGTCCAGCGTACGGCTCATTTCGGGGCGGCCACCCTCCAGGGACTCCAGCCTGACCCCATGCACATCCGACTTTTTGAGCTCGAGCGTGGCCCAGGCTACGTAAGACTTGACCTCGATCTCTTCGCCTGCCAAGGCGGTGCGGTAACTCACACGGCTGGCCGGCTGCACCAGGCCGGTGGCGGCCAGGTCGGCGCGGTGCATCATCACACGCGGCGCAAAGTTCATGAAGCCTGCGCCCCGGTCAGGCTCCGTGACCAAAACACGACTCACCGAGAGGGCCACATTGCCCAGCAACAGCGGGTCGCCCACCCTCAGGCCCAATGCATCGAGCAAGGGGGCCTCGACCCAGACCTCACCAGGGGCGGGTATGTCACGGGTCGGCGCCTCAGGCTCGCCCGGCTGAGACGCCACTTTGAGCACACCGCGCAAGGGATAGCCAGATTCAACCGCCTTCAAGGCCACCAACTTGCTGGCCCCTCCCTGGGCATCGGGCGCTCGGGCCATGGTCGGGAAACCCAGCGTGCCGACCACCTGCAGATTCTGGGAACGTGCGCGCGCCAGCATGGCCTCAGGCGGCGGGTTATCGCTCACGATAACCGCGTCGCCCCCCAGCAGCTGGCGCGCATCGCGTTGCAAGCCACCCTGCAATCGATCGGCAAAAAAGCCCACCGCTGTGAGTGCCGCAACCGCCAGGGTCACGGCCACCACCAGCAAACGCAATTCGCCCGCCCGTAAATCCCGCCACAAGGTGCGCCAACCCAGGCGCCAAAAATCTATGCTCATGGGGTGATTAGACCGGGTTCTAAAAGCGCATGATGTCGTTTTGGAGATCTCCCCATGAAAACTTATGTCATTTGTCTGGCTTTGTGGACATTTCTGCAAACCAGCTGGGCGACGAACACAGCCCATTGGCGCTGCGAAGTCGCTTACCTGCCCCAACGCAGCACTTGGATGCGTGAGGTGGCGGTGGACTACAACCGCAAGGCCGTCACAGCCGTACGGATTGATGGTCTGGCCCCCTACGCCTACTCGGTTCAGGGGACGGTGCTGCTGACGGCCATCGACAACGAGCGCATCCAGCTAGACCTTGGCCAGCGGGTTTGGCGTAGCAATTTCCGAGAGTCAGCCACCGGCGAGGGGCGCTGCTCACCTAGCGACGAATGAACCTGACTCCAAGCCCCCGGAGGCTGACATGGCCTACGCCCGCTGGATTGTTGCTCCGGTTCGCAACGCCATCATGTAAGTAGCAACTCGCACTGCCGGCAGCCCAGCCTTCTCAGGCCCGAGGAACCCCCGCCAGTTCGGGCTGAAGCACCAGCCGGTGTTGCGCTGTGAAGCAAAGGAAGTGTTTGTTTGTGGCGCGGCCAATGGCGCACACACCCACCCGCTCGGCCACCATCAACCCCATCTGGGTGATGCCACTGCGCGACACCACCACCGGCACCCCCATCTGCGCCGACTTGATCACCATCTCGCTGGTCAGACGTCCCGTGGTGTAAAACACGAAATCACCTCGGGGGAACCTAGGGGCGGCATCGAGCGCCGCACGGCCGCCCGAAGGCACGAGGGCCCCCTCGGGGGGCAGCGAACCTCGCGCAGCGGGGAGCGTGGGGGCTATTTCCTGCAAAGACAACCAGCCCGCAATCGTGTCGATGGCGTTGTGCCGCCCCACATCCTCCACAAACAACAGCATCTCGTCGCCACTGAACAGCGCACAGCCATGCACCGAGCCCGCCGATTTGTAGGTGCTGTCTTGCAGACGTATGGCATTGACGATGGCGTACAGGCGGGACTGGGTGATCCGTGTGGCTGGCAGCTCGATGCGATCGATGTCGGCCATCAAATCGCCAAACACGCTGCCTTGGCCGCACCCGGTGGTCACCACCCGCTTGGCGGTCTTGGCCTCGATATTGGCAATGCCGTGGCGGGTATTGACGGCCGCGGCGCCCACCTCCCAGTCCACCGTGATGGACTCGATATCCCGTGCTGAGGCAATCAAACGCTGGTTAAGCAAGAAGCCCAGCACCAGCCATTCAGGGTGGGCACCCAGCGTCATCAGGGTGACCAGCTCGCGCTTGTCCACGTACACCGTGAGCGCACGTTCCGACGGAATAGCCAGGCGCACCTGCTCGCCAAACTCATTGAGAGCGGTCAACTCGTGGGTGAGCGGCGCCCGGGCCTGGGTCAGCCGGGGTGCCTGCGCAACCGAACTGGGAACCGCGCTCAATGCGCGCCTGCCTTGGCCCCATCAGCCGTGCCGTAACCAGCAACCGCCGCAGCCTGCCCACCCCGGCGTATGGCCACTGCACAGTACTTGAACTCGGGAATCTTGCCAAACGGGTCGAGTGCCGCATTGGTCATCAGGTTGGCCGCCGCTTCGTAGTAGGCAAAGGGAATGAACACGGCCCCGCGCGGCGTGCCATCGTCCCGGCGCACATGGATGGCCACCTGTCCCCGGCGCGACTGCACCGTGATGACATCGCCCGCCGCCAGGCTCAGGGATTGCAAATCGTCGCCGCACATCGAGGCCGTGGCCATGGGCTCCAGCGCATCCAGCACCACGGCTCGCCGGGTCATGCTGCCGGTGTGCCAGTGCTCCAGTTGCCGCCCGGTGATGAGCACAAACGGAAACTCGGCATCGGGCCGCTCATTGGCGGGGATGATGTCCGCCGGCACCAGGTGCACCCGGCCATCATCCGTCGCAAAGTGGTCGATGAACACCGTGGGCGCACCGGGGTCTTCGGCACTGAGGCAGGGATAGGTCACGCTGGACTCGCGCTGCAGCCGCTCCCAGGTGATGCCCGAGATGGCGGCATGCATGGCCTGGCGCATTTCCTCGTACACCTCGGCCACGCCATCGTGCTCCCCTTGGTAGTTCCAGGTCAGGCCGACCCCGTCGCCGGGCCGCCCCAAGACGGGGACGGCCCCCTCGGGGGGCAGCGACCCGTGCAACGGCGGAGCGTGGGGGCCAATTATTCGAGCGATCTGCTGGATGATCCACAGGTCGGGCTTGGCCTGGCCGGGCGGGTCGATGGCCTGCTTGCCAAGCTGCACCATGCGGTCGGTGTTGCTGACCGTGCCGGTTTTTTCGGGCCAGGCGGTCGCAGGCAGCACCACATCGGCCAGCCAGGCGGTTTCGGTCATGAAGATGTCCTGCACCACGAGGTGATCCAGGCTGGCCAGCGCATGGCGGGCATGGTTGAGGTCGGGATCGCTCATGGCCGGGTTCTCACCCATGATGTACATGCCACGCACCTTGTGCGGGTCGCTGTCCGGCGCCAGGGCCTTGTGCATGATCTCCACCACGGTGTAGCCGGGCTGATCGTCCAGCTTGGTCTGCCAGAAGTTCTCGAACCAGTCGTGCGCCGCCTTGTTGGTGACGCGCTGGTAGTTGGGGAACATCATGGGGATCAAGCCCGCATCGCTGGCCCCTTGCACATTGTTCTGGCCGCGCAGGGGGTGCAGGCCCGAGCCGGGTTTGCCGATCTGGCCCGTCACGGTGCTCAGGGCAATCAGGCAACGCGCGTTGTCGGTGCCGTGCACATGCTGGCTCACGCCCATGCCCCACAAGATCATGGAGCCCTTGGCCTTGGCGAATTCCCTCGCCACTTCGCGCAAGGTTGGCGCCGGCACGCCGCAAATCGGCTCCATGGCCTCGGGGCTGTAGCCTTTGACGTTTTCGCGCAGTGCCTCGAAATTCCTGGCGCGTCGGCCAATGAAGTCCTGATCTGCCAGGCCCTCCTCGATCACCGTGTGGATCAGGGCATTGAGCATGGCCACGTCGGTGTCGGGCTTGAACTGCAAGGTGCGCCAGGCGTGCTTGCCGATATCGGTCACGCGTGGGTCGGCCAACACGATCTTGGCACCCTTTTTGGCGGCATTTTTCATCCAGGTTGCCGCCACCGGGTGATTCGAGGTGGGGTTGGAGCCAATCACAAAGATGAGGCCGGCGTGCTCCACGTCATTGACCTGGTTGCTCACCGCTCCCGAGCCCACGCCTTCCAGCAATGCCGCCACACTGGACGCATGGCACAGGCGGGTGCAATGATCAACGTTATTGGAACCAAAGCCAGTGCGCACCAGCTTCTGGAACAGATAGGCTTCCTCATTGCTGCCCTTGGCCGAACCAAAACCGGCCAGGGCTTTGGGGCCGTAGGTATCGCGCAAGCTCTTGAGCCTGCCAGCGCCCAGCGCCAAGGCCTCTTCCCAGGTGGCTTCACGGAACACGTCCGACCAGTCGGCACTGTCGCGGTTGAGGCTGTTGAGAGCCTCAGGGCTCTTGGGCACGCCCGCCTTGCGGATCAGCGGCACGGTCAGGCGTTGCGGACTGTGGGCATAGTCAAAGCCAAAGCGGCCCTTGACGCACAGACGGTTGTGGTTGGCCGGGCCATCGCGGCCTTCCACGCTCACAATTTTGTTGTCCTTGACGTTGTAGGTCAGCAGGCAACCCACGCCGCAGAAGGGGCACACCGAGTCCACTTTTTTGTCGACCACTTGGCTGCCGATCTGGGTTTTGGGCATCAGCGCACCCGTGGGACAGGCTTGCACACACTCGCCGCAGGCCACGCAGGTGCTGTCGCCCATGGGGTCGGCCAGGTCAAACACAATCTGGCTGTGGCTGCCGCGCTGGGCATAGCCAATGACGTCGTTCACCTGCTCTTCGCGGCAGGCCCGCACGCAACGGTTGCACTGGATACAGGCATCAAGATTGACCGCCATGGCGGGGTGCGAGACGTCGGCTACTGGCTGTTCGCGGCGCAGGGCCTTGAGCTCGGGGCGCACGGTCACACCCATGCGCGCTGCCCAGTCGCTCAATTCGCCGTGTTGACCCATGGTCGCCGAGTGACCGGCTGCGGCGGGCGATGCGCCGGAAGCCGATTTGACGGCCGCATCGCGGACGTATGAGGCGCCCGGCGTATCGCCCGCCGCAGCAGCGTGGGAAGTGTGCCCAGCGTCATTCCATTTGTAGCCGGCATCAGGCATGTCCGACAGCAGCATTTCCAGCACCATCTTCTGGCTCCGGGTGGCACGCTCGCTGGTGGCCTGCACCTCCATGCCGGCCGTCACATTGCGGCAGCAGCTGGGGGCCAGGGTGCGCTCGCCCTTGATCTCCACCACACAGGCGCGGCAGTTGCCGTCGGGGCGCAGGCCGTCCTTGTAGCAAAGATGGGGAATGTGCACACCATTGCGCTCGGCGGCCTTGAAGATGGTTTCGCCGTCAAATGCCGTTACGGGCTGGCCGTCAAGCGTGAAGCTGATGGTGCGAGGGCTCAGATCATTGGGTCGGACACGTGCGTTCATGCCTGGGCTCCTGATGCTGCAACAGCGACTGTGCTGCCGTCAATTTCGTGGGCGAAGTGCTTCTGGATGCTGCGCACCGGGTTGGGCGCGGCCTGGCCCAGACCGCAGATGGACGCATCCGTCATCACCACATTCAGGTCTTCCAGAGTCGCGTTATCCCAGACGGGCGAGCGCATCAGCTGCGCCGCCTTCGCAGTTCCCACCCGGCATGGCGTGCACTGGCCACAGCTTTCATGGGCAAAAAAGTTCATCATGTTCAGGGCCGCATCGCGTGCCCGATCGTGCTGGCTGAGGATGATGACCGCCGCCGATCCGATAAAGCAGCCATAGGGCTGCAAGGTATCAAAATCCAGAGGAATCTGATTGAGGCTGGCCGGCAAGATGCCCCCCGAAGCCCCACCCGGCAGGTAAGCGTAAAGCGTGTGCCCTTCGAGCATGCCGCCGCAGTATTCGTCGATCAGCTCCTGCACCGTGATGCCGGCAGGTGCCAGCTTGACGCCCGGATGCCTGACACGGCCACTGACACTGAAACTGCGCAAGCCCTTGCGGCCATGGCGACCGAAGCCACTGAACCAGGCAGCGCCTTTTTCAACGATGTCGCGCACCCAGTACAGGGTTTCGAAGTTGTGCTCCAGCGTCGGCCGGCCAAACAGGCCCACCTGCGCAATGTAGGGCGGGCGCATGCGCGGCTCGCCCCGCTTGCCCTCGATGCTTTCGATCATGGCGGACTCTTCACCGCAGATGTAAGCACCCGCACCCCGGCGCAGCTCGATGGTGGGCAGGGGGAAAGGAGCATGCGCTTGCAGCTGGGCCAGCTCGGCCTCCAGCAGGGCACGGCACCCGTGATATTCGTCACGCAGGTAGATGTAGCAGGCGTCCACGCCCACCACCTGGGCCGCGATCAGCAACCCCTCCAGAAAACGGTGGGGATCACGCTCCAGGTAAGTGCGGTCTTTGAAAGTGCCGGGCTCGCCTTCGTCGATGTTGACGGCCATCAGGCGCGGGGCGGGCTGGTCACGCACGATGCGCCACTTGCGCCCGGCCGGAAAACCTGCCCCACCCAAACCACGCAGACCAGAGTCTTCCATGGTCTGAATAATGGCCAAGGGGTCACGCTGCCCCTGGGCCAGCGCCTCAGCCAAGGCATAGCCACCCTGGGCACGGTAGGCCTCAAAACCTACAACATCGGGAGTAGTGACTTGATCAGCCCGGGACGGAGAGACACTGCCCTGCGCAAAATCAGCAGGGGCAAACGTTGCACCTGCCACCGCAAAGGCGTGTTTAACCGCCGCCTGGGCGACCACCGCCGCCACCTTGTCGACACTGGCCTGAATCACCGGGTTTTGGTGCACCACGGCCACCGGTGCCTGCTCACAACGACCCACACAGGGCGCAGACACCACCCGCACATCGGCGCCCACCCCTTGGCCCAAAATGGCTGGCAAACGCGCCAGCAGGTCCTGGGCACCGGCCAGCTCACAACTCAGGCCATCGCATACACGCACCAGCAGGCCAGGGGCCTGTTCATCGCCGCGCACCACTTCGAAGTGGTGGTAAAAGGTCGCCACCTCAAACACCTCGGCCATGGAAATGTTCATTTCCTTGGCCAAGGCCACCATATGGTGGTCGTGCAGGCAACGGTAAGCATCGTTGAGCTTGTGCAGATGTTCAATCAGCAGGTCACGCCGGTGTGGCCCCAAACCGATCAAGCTGCGCACAGCTTCCAGCGAAAGGTCATCGGCCTGCCGGCCCTTGAGCTTGCTTTTGCGACGGATACGCTCGCGCATGTCGTCGACCGAGCCTAATGTCACGGTTTGGACGTTGGCAGAAGAGGCAGATGAAGTCATGGTCGTAAAGGTTTGGCGTCGGTGCCCCCGGGGAACGCCGACGCCATGGGACTGAACGTGAGAGCCGGGCTAAATAATTAGGCGAAGAATTTTGTAACGCTCAAGAGCGTGCGGTAAATACCCCAGGCCAGCGGAATACCCACCGCCGCCCAGGCCAGGGCCACGATGGCTGGACTGACGGTATCTGCACCGCGCGCGCTGCCACCCACTTCGGCGGCAGCGGTCTTTTCGTGGGCGAGGCGCTTTTCCTCGGCCAGTTCGGCGTCGGTCATGAACCACTTGTCGGCCAGCGGTCGCACCATCAGGTTGCAAACCAGGCCGACCAGCAGCATGCCCACCAGGATGTACATGGTCTGGTTATAGACCTGCTCACGCGGCAGGCCCAAGCCCAGCTGGTACTCGCGCATGTAGTTCACGACCACCGGGCCCAGCACGCCAGCTGTGGCCCAGGCGGTGAGCAAGCGGCCATGAATAGCGCCCACCATCTGGGTGCCAAACAGGTCGGCCAGGTAGGCCGGCACCGTGGCAAAACCACCGCCGTACATGCTCAAAATGATGCAGAAGGCCGACACAAACAGCACGATGCTGCCCGCAGCCGCGCTGCCTGGCACACTGAAGTACAGCACACCACCCAGCACAAAAAACACCACATAGGTCATCTTGCGACCCAACTTATCGGACAGGCTGGCCCAGAAGAAGCGGCCGCCAATGTTGAACAAACTCAAGAGCGCCGTGAAACCGGCCGCGACCGTGGCGATCGCAGCCAACTCGGCTTTATCCAGTTCGCCAAACTTTTTGGCCACGCCGATCAGGGAACCGCCAAACACCTCTTGCAACATGGGCGAGGCCATGCCGATCACGCCGATGCCGGCGCTCACATTCATGCACAGCACCATCCAGATCAGCCAGAACTGCGGAATACCCCACACCTTGCTGACATGCACATGGCGCTGGGTGATCATGGCGTCGGCCGTCTGGGCTGCAGGAGGTGTCCAGCCTGCGGGTTTCCAGCCCGTGGGCGGCACGCGGTAGCCCAGAGCGCCCGCCATCATGAACACGAAATAGATCAAGGCCATCACCACAAAGGTCTGCATCACGCCCACATCGGTGGGGGTGGCAAAGGTTTTCATCAGGTCGGCGGCCAGGGGCGAGCCGATCATGGCGCCGCCGCCAAAGCCCATGATGGCCATGCCGGTGGCCATGCCGCGACGGTCCGGGAACCACTTGATCAGCGTGGACACTGGGGAGATGTAACCCAGCCCCAGGCCAATGCCGCCGATCACGCCTGAGCCCAAAATCATCAGCCAGAACTGGTGCAGATAAACACCCAGCGCCGAGATCAGCATGCCACCACACCAGCACAAAGCAGACACCACGCCCGCCTTGCGCGGGCCTGCACGCTCCAACCATCCACCCCAGATGGCCGCACTGGAACCCAGCAGCACAAAGAACAGGGTGTACATCCAGCCCAGGGTCGAGATCTGCCAGTCACAGGTGGTCGTGAAGAGCTGGGCAAAGAAGCCTACCTCGGGTCCGCACTTGATGGCCTCTTTGATGCCCAGCGCCTTGGACAAGGGCAGCCAGAACACCGAAAAACCGTAAGCCATACCGATGCACAAATGAATGGCCAGTGCCGCCGGTGGCACCAGCCATCGGTTGAACCCTGGCCCCGCAATGATGCGTTCCTTGTCCAAAAATCCAGCTTGATCTGACATGTTTGTCTCCTGTTATGCGGGAAGATGCCCGCCGTCAAACAACACCAACGAGGCGGCAGTATGTTGAGGTCAATCCGGTTTGTCTAATTGAATCGGCACATGGGTTGATTCAAATATTGAATGACCGCACAGGGTTCGATCATTGGCAAGCCGCGACCCCGACTTGAGAGTTTCAAGTCGTCGCTTGCATATCTGAAAAAGCCCGGTAGCTGTTACGGCCAGCCGCCTTGGCCGCGTAGAGGGCCTGGTCGCCCTTGACCAGCAGGGCGTTCAGATCGTCAGCCGGCTCGCAGAGGTAGCCCCCGATGCTGACGCTGAGCGGCACCGGCTCGCCCGTGGCGTTGTGCACGGTCTGACACTGGGCCACCGCCTGCCGTAGACGTTCGCCCATCCGGTCCAGGGCCAGTCGATCGACATGGGTAACCATCACCAGAAACTCGTCCCCACCCCAACGGGAGGCCACATCGCCTGCCCGAAGTTCAGCCTGAAGCAAGCGGGCGATGGTGACCAGCACCTCGTCCCCCAGCGCATGACCATGCCGGTCATTGATGGCCTTGAAGTGGTCTACATCCAGCCACAAAATACCCATACTGGCCTGGCCACGGGCGCAGCGCTCGACTTCGGCCTGCATGCATTCAGTCATGCCACGTCGGTTGAGGATGTCAGTAAGAGGATCGACCTTGGTCAAACGGTCCAAAGCCAGGGTGCGCGCCTGCACCTTGGACTCCAGATCGCGACGCGACTCCATGACCACGCTGGCCATGCGACTGAACCGCTGCATCAGCCCCCGAATTTCACCCGTGCCTAACAACTCCAGTTGCCCGGGCGCAGCCTGACCGGCCTCCACCGAGGCCATGGCGGCGTCGAGCTTGTTCAAAGGCCGCAAAACATAGTGCTGCAATGCCAGGTTAAACAAAAGCAAGACACCTGCCAGCGTTAGCAGGTAGACCAGCACAATGCCGGTGAATTCACTGAAGGGCAGCAACACTTCGAGATCCAGCAAGGTGATCTCGTACCAATCAATTTCCGGGAGGTAGGCCAGTCCGGCCAGGTAGCGCTTGCCTTGCATCTCCACTGGCAGCGTGATGACGGTATCAGCCTGGCTTTCCAGGGATTTCATGGCACTCATCACAGCAGCATGGTCGGCAGGCCGATCCAACAGCAGCTCCAGGGTGTTCTGGGCCCGCCCCACCTTGCTGATCGAACTGAAATCAATCAATCGCTGATTGCGGTGCATCTGTATGGCACCCGTGTGGTCCACAAAGAGGCTGTTGACACCTGGCACATTTTCCTCGACCACATTCCTGATGAAGGAGGTTAAGTCCAGTCCTGTGCCCGCCATGCCCAGGATCTGTTCACCATCGCGGATGAGGATATCGATCCACAGCTTGGTAATGCCCAGGTTCTCGTCCGGATTGACGTTGATGTGCAGCGAGCGGCCCTGGCGCACCAAATCGTAAAACCACGCGTCCTTTTCGGCACTGGGGTACAGCACATAGCGCAGCTGCTTGCCAGCAAATTCATTACTGGCGTTGTTGTGGTAGTAGTGCCCGTTTTTGAGAAGAGCTACAAAATAGCTGCGATCCTGGAAGTTCAGGCGAAAACTCTCCATCTCGGCTATGGCGCGGCGGGTGAGTTCAGGATCGTCTGGCTGATGCGCCCAATCGCGTATGTACTGGGACTGGGCCAATTGCCTGGAAAGCGCGACCTCCCGCAGGATGGGCTGCAGGGTGCGGCTCTTGTCGTATCTAACCTGCTTTTCGGCATAGCGCAGGGCCCACTGCTGAACAATGCCATCCGCCAAAGAACGAACGGCCAGCCAGGTCGGCACTGCAAACACCAGAAACAGCATGGCAGTGAACAGAATAAAACGTGGGCGAAGATTCATGCGGGCGCCGGTCATGCGGCAGTTAAATGTGACAGCATTCGCGGACAATGGTAGCCCACCGGTGGACTACTTTGGACATCAAACCCCCTTTGCTCCAGGGGCGCATTCGGTAAACGCCCAGACCCGACATGATCACTGTTGAATTTGCGCCCAGCCTCAGACGCCACGTCGACTGTCCAGTCCAAAACGTGCCCGGCGCCAGCCTGCGCGAGGTACTGGAGGCCGCCCTGGTGGCAGCGCCGCCCCTGGCCCACTATGTGTTTGATGACCAGCGCTGCGTGCGCAAACATGTGGCTGTGTTCATCAACGAGCAGTTGGTGCTGGACAGAACCCATCTCACCCAGGCCGTCCCCAGCGACAGCAAAGTCCTGGTCATCCAAGCCTTGAGCGGCGGCTAAATCAAAGGAAAAGAACATGCGCAATTTATTAGTCGGCACCCGCAAAGGCTTGCTGGTCATACAGGGGCAAGGCACTGAATGGCGCGTGGCCGCCCATCACTTTGCCGGTGACCCGGTGACGCAGGTGATGGTTGACCCGCGCGACGGCGCCTGGTATGCGGCGCTGAACCTGGGGCACTTTGGCGTGAAGCTGCGTAAAAGTCTGGACGCCGGCACGAGCTGGCAGGAGATCACAGCGCCGGCGTTTCCCATCAAGCCCAGTGACGGGCCCTGGGCAGACGACCCCTCCCCCTGGAATGTGGAACTGATCTGGAGCCTGGCTACCGGCGGCCCCGACCAGCCGGGCACACTGTGGGCTGGCTGCATGCCCGCTGGCCTTTTTCGCTCGGACGATGGTGGTGCCAGCTGGTCACTCAACACCGCGCTGTGGCTGGACCCGCGCCGGCGCGAATGGATGGGCGGGGGCAACGACTACCCGGGCATGCACAGCGTATTGGTCGATCCGCGCGACGCCAACCACGTCACGGTGGCGATTTCCTGCGGCGGCGTGTGGCAAACCCATGATGGTGGCCAGAACTGGACACTGACGGCCAGCGGTATGTCGGCCAGTTACATGCCGGAGGGCAGCGCGGACGAGGCCAACACCCAAGATGTTCATGCGCTGGTGCAATGTGCCACCTCGCCTGGTGCGATCTGGGTGCAACACCATTGCGGCATTTACAAAAGCGCGGATGGGGCGCACACCTGGCAACACATCGAGGCACCACCACCGTCTGGCTTTGGTTTTGCCGTAGGGGTAGACCCCCAAAATCCGCAGCGGGCCTGGTTCATCCCGGCCCAGGCGGATACCCATCGCTACCCTGTCGATGGTCGGCTGGTGGTAACACGCACCGACGATGGGGGGCAGACCTTCAAGACGTTTGGCGCTGGTCTCCCGCAGCAAAATGCCTTTCACCTGATCTACCGGCACGCGCTGACGGTGGGGGACGATGGGCAAACACTGGCCATGGCCTCCACCACCGGTGGCCTGTGGACCAGTGCCGACGCCGGCGAAAGCTGGCATTGCATTTCGCGCGACTTGCCCCCGGTAGCAGTGGTGAAGTTCGCGGACTGAGCGCGATTCAGGCTACCAGCAAGCCGCTGTGGGCCGCAGCGTGGCGCAGCCAGGCCCCGTCTTGCGCCAACTGGAGTGCCGCCTCCAACGCCAGCGAAGGCCGGGCACCAGCGTTGGACATGAAGCCGATTGGCGTCAGCACTTCGGGGCTGACCAGGGGCAGGGCTTCGAGTTCACCATAGCCCCGCACCGTACCAATCAGCGCACCAGGCATGACGCTGCACACATCGCCGGCAATCACACTCAGGGCCAAGGTCAAAATCGAGTTGGTTTCGATGGTCGCCGTCACCGTGGCCCCCGCAGTGGTGAAGGCAGCGTCCACCAGCGTGCGGTTGTGCATTTCGGGCGTCAATAGGCACAGGGGCAAGCGGGCAGCGTCCTTCCAACGCATCTTGGGACCTATCCTCAGGCCGGCGCCTTGGGGCTTGGGTGAGCGGCGCAGCAAGAAATAGTGCTCGGTGTACTGGGGCGAGGCAACCAGCCGGCTCGGACGCGTGCCCAGCAGCCCCATACGATCGGTGTAACCCAGGGCCAGGTCAACCGACAGATCGTTGAGCCGCTGTTCCAGATCTGAGGAACTGAGCGACAGCACCGTCGGTCGCACGCCCGGATGCCTGGCCCGCAGCATGGCCGAAAAACGGGCTGCAATCGGTACGGCAGTCGGCACCGCGCCGATACTGATGGGGCCGCGCGGCAGCTGGACATCACTCTTGAGCGATTGCTGCAGATTGGCATGCTCGTGCAACATGAACTGGGCCGTGGCCAGCACGCGCTCGCCTTCCGGGGTGAGGCCAGCAAAGCTGCGGTCGCGCTTGACGATGACCACGTTGAACTCGCTCTCCAGCGCCCGCAAGGCATTCGACAAAGCCGGCTGCGTGATGTGGCAGGCCTGCGCCGCCCGCCCGAAGTGGCGGTGCTCGTTGAGCGCCACCAAATAGCGCATGGCGGACAGCAGGTTCATGGCGTCGCGCGGTGTGCCAACTCAGGTGTTCTTGCTGATGGTGATGGTCGGAAACTTGGACGAGAAGTCCTTGGACTTGGCGGCTACCGTGGCCGCCACCTTGCGCGCCACCGCCTTGTAGATGCCGGCAATCTCGCCCTCGGGATCGGCCACCACTGTGGGCTGGCCGGTGTCGGCCTGCAAACGGATGCGGATGTCCAGCGGCAAGGCGCCCAGGTAGTCGGTCTGGTTGGCTTCGGCCAGGTGCTTGCCACCATCGGCACCAAAAATATGCTCGGCGTGGCCGCACTGGCTGCACACATGCACGGCCATGTTTTCAACAATGCCCAAAATTGGCACACCCACCTTGTCGAACATCTTGATGCCTTTGCGGGCATCCAGCAGGGCAATGTCCTGCGGCGTGGTCACGATCACGGCCCCGGTCATGGGTACGCGCTGGGACAGCGTCAGCTGAATGTCACCCGTGCCCGGAGGCATGTCCACGATCAGGTAGTCCAGGTCTTTCCAGTTGGTTTGACGCAGCAACTGCTCCAGCGCCTGGGTGGCCATGGGGCCGCGCCAGATCATGGCGTCGTCCTTGTTTACCAGAAAGCCGATGGACATGACCTGCACACCATGGTTGACCAGGGGTTCCATGGTCTTGCCGTCTGCGCTATCGGGGCGCCCCTCTATGCCCATCATCATGGGCTGGCTGGGGCCGTAAATGTCGGCATCCAGCAAGCCGACCGTCGCGCCTTCGGCTGCCAGCGCCAGCGCCAGGTTGGCTGCCGTGGTGCTTTTGCCCACACCGCCCTTGCCCGAGGCCACCGCAATGATGTTTTTCACACCGGGCAGCAATTGCACACCACGCTGCACCGCATGGGCAGCCACCTGCGTCACGATGTCGACCCGAACCTGCTCCACACCGGGCACTGCCATGGCAGCGGTCGTGAGGGCCTGGCGCATGGCGGGCCACAGGCTGCGCGCGGGGTACGGCAGCTCTAGCTCAAAGGACACTGCGCCGCCCGCAATTGCCACCTTCCTGATGGCTTTGGACGCCACAAATTCGCGGCCCGTCGTAGGGTCTGTCACACCTGCCAAAGCGCCCAAAAGGGCCTGTTCTGTCACCGTCATTCATTTCTCCTGCTTGGGGTGGGGCGCAGTGTACTTACCTGATAATCAATTTGTGTTTTGTGTTCTTTCTTTCGCCAGGAGGCATCTTCCCAATGTCCATGAATGAAGCGGCCCTAGGGCCGCAGATGACGGTGCTGGTGGTGGATGACACCAAGGAAAATCTCACCGTGATCGGGCAGTTGTTACGCCCCTACTTCCACGTGCGGGTAGCCAACTCGGGACAGCGCGCCTTGCAGGCCGCAGATACGGCCCCTCAGCCCGACCTCATCTTGCTCGATGTCATGATGCCGGAGATGGACGGCTACCAGGTGCTGCAGACGCTGCGCACCCGGCCACATTTGCAACACATCCCTGTCATCTTCGTTACCGCCATGGACGGCGCGGACGATGAGGAGCGTGGCCTGAGCCTGGGCGCAGTCGACTATGTGACCAAGCCCATCAAGCCGGCCCTCCTGCTGGCGCGGGTACGGGCCCATCTCGAACTGAAAAAAGCGCGTGACCGCCTCAGTGACCAGAACGCCTTTCTCGATGCCGAGGTACACCGGCGCATGGCCGAAAACGAGATGATCAAGGACTTCAGCCTCAAGGCGATGGCCACCCTGGCAGAAAAGCGCGACAACGAAACCGGCAACCATTTGCACCGTACCCAGGCCTACATCGAGGCCCTGATGGGCAAACTGAAGACCCACCCACGATTCAGTGAGGCCCTGGCGACCGAAGACCAGCGCCAGCGCATCGCCAAGGCGGCGCCCCTGCACGACATTGGCAAGGTGGGCATCCCGGACGCCATCCTGCTCAAGCCGGGCAAGCTGACGCCCGAAGAATTCGAGATCATGAAAACGCACGCCACCATTGGTGCCCAGGCCATCGGCGAGGCCATGCAACAGGTCAATGTCACCGATGCAGCTGGACCCTTGGCCTTTTTGGAGACCGCCCAGCACATTGCAGCCGGCCACCACGAAAAGTGGGATGGGTCGGGTTACCCGCTAGGCCTGAGTGGCGACGCCATACCTCTGTGCGCCCGATTGATGGCGCTGGCAGATGTGTTTGACGCCCTGATGTCACGGCGCCAC